>JBEKVF010000335.1:0-3646 GCA_049514295.1 Acidimicrobiales bacterium | reverse complement strand
GCTCATGGACGCTCCTCTCTGTCCCGGTCAGCGACCACGACCTCCGCCACCCTGTCCCCGCTCACTGGGACGCGCTCACTCTCCTCGACGAGGGCGGCCGCCCGTGCGCCCGCCTGCTCGCGCCGCGACAGGAGCTGATCGACGGCCGAGGCCGCTCCCGCCGGGCTTCCGTCGTAGGCCACCCGCCCCCGGTCCAGCACGAGCGCCTTGCTGGCCAGCTTCAGCGCCCGGTCGATCTGCTGCTCCACCACCAGCATCGCCGTGCCGTTGCGGTTGATTGCCTTGAGACCCTCGTAGACCACATCGACGACGACGGGCGCCAGACCCAGCGAGAGCTCGTCGGCGACAAGGAGCTTCGGCGGCACCACCAACACCTTGGCCAGCGAGAGCAGGCGCTGCTGTCCCCCCGAGAGCGTCCCGGCGGCCTGCTTGCGGCGCTCGCCCAGAATCGGAAAGGCCTCGTAGGCCCGCGCCAGGTTCTCCGCCACGCTGGTGCGGCCTGCGCGCTGGCGGAAGACCAGCACCAGGTTCTCCTCGACGGTGAGGCTGGAGAAGATGCCCCTGCCCTCCACCACGTGTGCCATACCCAGCCGGGCGATCCTCCAGGTGGACGTCCGGGTCACGTCGGTCCCCGCGAAGCGGACGGAGCCGTCGGTCGCGGTCACCAGGCCCGTGATGGTCCGGGCCACCGTCGACTTGCCCGCGCCGTTCGAGCCGATCAGCGCCACCACGCCGCCGGCGGGGATGCTGAACGAAACGTCGAAGAGCGCCCTGTACGGGCCGTAGGAGGCCGAGACGTGCGCCACCTCCAGGATGGCACCGTCGTCGAGCGTCGCCGCGCCAATCGGGCCCGGGGCGAGGTCCTGGCCGGCGCCGGTCACGCCGACTGCCCGAGGTAGGCATGGCGGACCAGCGGGTTGCTCATCACCTCGGCGAAGGTCCCCTCGGCGATCCTGGCGCCGACGTCCATCACGACCACCCGGTCGACCACGTCGGCCACGATGCCGAGGTCGTGCTCCACCAGCAGGACGGCGGTGCCCCGGTCCCGCTGGATGATGCGGAGCACCGCGGCCAGGTCGGCCGTCTCGTGCTCGTCGAGACCGGAGGAAGGCTCGTCGGCCAGCAGGAGCCTCGGCTCGCCGGCCAGCGCCCGGGCCAGCTCGACGAGGCGGCAGTTTCCGAGCCCCAGGGCCGACACGGGGGTGTCCGCTAGCTCGGTGAGTCCGACGAGCTGCAGCGTGCGCTCGACCTTCGCGTTCTCCTCGTCCGTCGGGGTGCTCATGCCGCAGAGGTCCTTCCAGAGCCGGCCGGTGCGGGTGCGGGCGCGCTCGGCGACCATGAGATGGTCCCGGACGGTCATGTCGGCGAAGACCTCGGCCCGCTGGTAGGTGCGCCCGATGCCCAGACGGGCCCGCTTGTACGTGGGGAGACCCCGGAGCGAGCGGCCCTCGAACTCGATGCTGCCGCCGTCGTTCTTCAGCTGCCCGCAGACGCAGTTGAAGAGGGTCGTCTTGCCGGCGCCGTTGGGCCCGACCAGGCCCACGCTCTCCCCGGCCCGGACGTCGAACGTGATGCCTTGAACGGCGTTGACGCCCCCGAAGGACTTCGAGACCTCGCGCAGCGCCAAGAGGGGCTGCTCCTCAGCCATGGACCGCCTCCTCTCCCAGGCCGCCCGCCATCATCGGATTGCCCGCTGGACCCGGATCGGTCTGCGGCCGCGGGAACCAGCGCTCGAACAAGGGCTCGAAGCGCTGCATGGAGCGTCGCTTCTGGAACTCCAAGATGCCCTCGGGGTGCTTGGCGTAGGTCAGCGCGCCGAAGGCGAACAACACGAAGGTCAGGTTGGCGAACTGGGGAGGCGCGTACCCGAGGAGCTTCTGGATGATGACGTACCCGAACGCGCCCTGGATCGCCCCCTCGACCGTCGTGACCCCCGTCGTGACGACGATGACCACGAACGCGAGGCTGAAGACGTAGTTGAACTGCTGGGGGTTGGCGACTCCCTGCTGCACCACCAGCAGGGTGCCCCCGATGCCCGCCACCGCGCCCGACAGGGCGAAGATCAGGATGCGCTGCCAGGTCAGGTTGATCCCGATGCCGGCGGCGGCCGTGTCGCTCCCACGCATGGCGCCCAGGAACCGGCCGACGGTACCGCGGCGGATCATCAGGATCGCCAGGACCACCACGACCAGGACGGCGAAGGTGGCCAGGAACAGGGCGTGGCCGTCGGGGTTGAGCAGACCGAACGGGCTGCCCCAGTCAACGTTGTTCAGGGGGCCGAGCCCGCCGGAGCCACCGCCGAGCGTCTGCGAGCTCTGGATGACGTTGTCGAACACGAGCGCCGCACCCAGCGTCATGAGGGCCAGGCCGAGCCCCCGTAGGCGCAGGGAGAGCGCGGCCAGGACGATCGCCACCGCGGCCGCAAACGCCGCACCGACCAGCATCCCGGCCATCATCGATAGGCCGAGGTGGTTGGCCAGTTGTGCCGCCGTGAAGGCACCCACCCCCGCCAGGCCGGCCTGGGCCAGGGACAGCTGGCCTCCCATGCCGGTGATCAGTGTGATGGAGAGGAACAGCGTCGAGAACGCCAGGCCCTGGTTGAGGACGCTCTCCCAGTCACGGGGCATCCAGGTGAGCATGGACACGATGAAGACCCCCAGCAGGACGTACCACAAGATCCTGATGACGCGGCCCATGGCGGGAGTCCGGACGGCCGCGGCCAGCGGCGGCAGCGGCGGGTCCACGGTGGCCAACGGGTCCGTGCCCTTCTCGAGGTTCCGCATCCCGGGATGGAAGAGCAGCGCGCCCACCAGCACCAGGAACGGCAGGCTGGGCAGGATCGAGGTGAAGAGGAAGCTCTGGGTCGGGAGGTACCCCTGCAGCGTGAAGGTGGCGATCCCGATCGCGACGGCGGCCAGCGCCGCGATGGCCATGGAGCGGAAGGCGGCACAGGCGGCGGCGGCGATCGCCGCCACCATGAGCGTGAGGAAGGGCTGGGCCTGCACCTGACCAAAGTTGGGCGCCAGCAGGATGCCGGCCAAGCCGGCCAGCAAGCTCGAGATCATCCAGGCGACCGCCACCACTCCGCCGGCGTTGACCCCGTCGAGCTGCACCAGCCGCCGGCTCTCGACGGCGCCGCGCATCTGCAGCCCGAGCGGGGAGAGCCGCATCATGATGCCCATGGCGGCCAGCACCACCGAGGAGAAGACGACCGCACTCATGTCGAGCCCGTTGAAGGGTGCGCCCGCCAGGGTGAAGTAGACGGTGTTGGGATCGAAGACGATGCTCGGCGGCGCGTAGTAGTTCTGCGGGATGAACACCTGCATCAGGGCGGGGATGCCGACGAGCAGGCTGATGCTGGTGACCAGCTTGGCCATGTTGTTGGAGTTCGGTATGCGGCTGAAGAGGAGCCGGTCGAAGCCCAGCCCGAGGAGCGGCGAGACCACCACCACAGCGATGACGAAGGCCAGCCACACCGGGAAGTGCGCGCTCTGGATGAGCGCCGTGAACAACAGCGACGCCACGTAGGCCTGCGCGGCGAACGCGAAGTTGAAGACGCCGGTGGCCCTATAGGTGAGGACCAGGGCCACCGCGACGATGGCGTAGGTGCAGCCATAGGGGACGCCGGGAATGGCAAAGCCCAAGA
>JBEKVF010000334.1:0-3664 GCA_049514295.1 Acidimicrobiales bacterium | reverse complement strand
GGTGCAGCGGTAGGCCGGGGTCGGGCCTGTCGCGGCGGCGGTCGCCGGAGTGCTGGCGGAGGCCGACGGCGCGCCGGGGGAGAGCGCATCGGGACCGAACGACACGAGACCCGCGACGATGGTGAGGCTCAAGGCTGTCGCGGCGGCCGCCCCCGCTGCCCTCCTGTGGGCATCCACCGCGGCATCGTACCGAGGGGTGGCCTGCCGGGCCCGGCGCGGTGGTCCGGATCCATCTGCCAGCTCTTTCCGACGCGCCTGGCCCTCCCGCGGGGTTAGGGCCGGAACACCACCTTGATGGCGTGCGAGCGCTGCCGGTCGATGGCCGTCTCGATGGCGTCGCGGTAGTCCTCGAGCCCGAACTCGTGCGTGACCACGACCGAATCGGGCAGGAGACCGGCGGCGAGGACGTCGAGCGCCCGGTCGACCGAGTGCCGGCCCGGTCCGCCCGCCAGCCCCGGCGATGACGACGCGTCGACGGTGTGGTCGATGGAGCCGACCAGCGCGGCCTCCTTGTACCAGATCGGGGTGAGGTCGACCTCGCTGATCCCGGCCGCGCCGAGCAGGAGCACCGTGCCCCGGTGCGCCACCGCGCGCAACGCCTCGGTGACCGACTGCGGGGACCCCACCGCCTCGATCACGTAGGGGAACCCTCCCATCAGCATCTGGTGTCGCTTGCGCCCCACCACCCGCGTCCCGGTCAGCGAGGCCAGCTCCTCCCAGTGGCCGTTGTCCGGGTCGCTGAGCACGACGTGGTCCGCCCCGCATGCGGTGGCCGCCGCGCCCTGATGGGGGTGCCGGGCCAGCACGGTGACGGGGGAGTGCGGGAACAACCCCCGCAGCGCGGCGAGCGCGGCCAGGCCGATGATGCCGGCGCCGACCACCAGCACGGGGTCGCCGTCGTCGGGCATCGCCCGCATGAGGGCGTGACAGGCGATGGAGACCGGCTCGTAGAGGCTGGCGCCCCGGTTGCCGATTGCATCGGGGAGCGGGTGCAGCATGGACTCGTGGGCGAGCACGGAGTCGGCCCACCCTCCGCCCAGGCCCTGCGTGTAGCCGAGCGAGCGTCCAGAGCTGAGTATCCGGCTGTCCAGGTTGAGGCACGACGACGTCCAGCCGCGGGCGCAATTGGCGCACGGCGGGTCGATCCCCCGGGGCAGGCAGGGGATGCACGGGTCGACCACCACGCGCGTCCCGGCCGGGATGGAGCACCCGGCTCCGGCCTCGACGACGCGTCCCGCCGTCTCGTGGCCGAGGACGAAGGGGAAGGTGCCGATGGAGGCCAGGGTGGGCGACGGCCCGGTGTTGTGGGCGAACAGGTGCAGATCGCTGCCGCAGATGCCGCCCGTCGTCACCGCGATCCGTGCCCACGACGGTCCCGGGAGCTCGGGCTCGGGAAGCTCGGAGAGCGAGGCAGGGAACTCGGGGTCCACCATGTCGAACACGACGGCGCGCACCGCGTGAGCGTAGGCGCGGGGCCGGCGGCTCAGTTGCGGTGGTGCTGGCGTAAGGTGCCCTGCGATGCGAGTGTCCGACGCCACTCTCGCCGAGGTACGCGAGCGGGGCTTCTCGCTCATGGAGGGCTTCCTCGGTCCAGAGGAGCTGGCGGCGGCCCAGGATGCGCTCTGGAAGCACTTCCCCCGCCCCGAGGAGTACTTCGCGGATCCGGACCGGTTCGCGGGCTACGCGGCCAGCCAGTTCGCCGGCGTGGCGGAGTTCCCGTACCGCTCGTGGGATCTCAATCGTCTGGCGATCCATCCCGACCTCGTCGATGCGGCCGAGCGCTACCTCGAGACGACCGAGCTCCATCTCTACAAGGTGGAGCTGTGGGCCAAGTACGCCGGCGCCGTGGACTACGACCAGCCACTGCACCGTGACTACGGGAGCCACAGCCTCGTCGTGCCTCGCCCCGAGACCCGCTACCAGCAGCTCACGACGTTCATCTACCTGTCCGACGTCACCGAGGACGACGGGCCGACCCGCATCGTGCCCCTCGACAGCGGCAAGGACGTGCCCTACACGCCGCTGTACCTCCCCTTCGGGTCGCTGGCCGAGGTCGAGGTGCCGTGCACCGGACCGGCGGGGTCCCTCCTCGTCTACCGGACCGACATCCTGCACCGCGGCTCGGACTTCGCGGCGCCGGAGCGCTCGCGCTTCTCCATCCTCGCCGACTATCAGGTCCGCGGCACGACGTGGGGCGGCAAGATGGCCTGGCCGAAGCAGTCGCCGGAACGGTGGGCCAGGTTCATCCCGCAGTGCAGCGTGCGGGAGCGTGACTTGTTCGGCTTCCCCCGCCCCGGTGACCCGTACTGGACCGCGGAGACGCTCGAGGGCGTCGCCGCCCGGTACCCGGGCATCGATCTCGCGCCCTATCGGGAGGGCGCGCGCCCTTAGACGGGGGATCGCACACCATCGATGGGCTACGTTGCGATGGACGTGCAACCAGCGATGAAGGAGGAGCGGACATGCCGGCACAGGTGATCTTGGAATTCGAGGGCGTCACGACGAAGGAGTACGACGCCGTCAACAACGCGCTCGGCCTCGACCCGGCGACCGGCGGGGGCGACTGGCCCGACGGGCTCCAGCTCCACGCGGCGGGGTTGGACGAGGACGGCGACCTCGTGGTGACCGAGGTGTGGGACACCCGCGAGCACCAAGCCAGGTTCATGGACGAGCGCCTGGCGGAGGCGCTCGTCAAGGGGGGCATCAGCGGTCCGCCGTCGAGCGTCACGTGGATCGAGCTGGTGTCGCAGCACAGTCCGGGGGGCTGACTCACTCAGCCTTGAGCAGGCTGGCCGGGCGCGATCGCGCCGCGACCAGCGCCGGACCGACGGCCAGCAGGTTGGCGACGAGCAGAGCTCCGACCGCCACCGCAACGATGGTCCAGCCCGCGATGACGGTCACCGGCACCACACCGAGGCTGCCGGCGAACGCGCCCCAGACCCAGCGGCCGACCACGATGCCCAGGGGGACCCCGACGACGATCCCGACCAGGGCGACGGTGGTGGTTTGCCACGTCACCGACAGCGCAACCTGCCAGCGCACGAAGCCCAGGGCCTTGAGCAGCCCCACCTCCCTGCGGCGGCGGACCACACTCACCACGAGCACGTGCAGTAACGTCGCCACGCCGAAGACGATGAGGACCAACCCGAAGAGCAACCCGAAGAGCAACGGGAAGTTCACGGCCTGCCCGAAGTTGACGAGGTTGGTCGGGGGGGCCGGCAGGTACGCCTCCGAGGGATAGGCCCTGGTGAGCCGGGCCAGGGCAGCGCGCCCGGCTGGTCCCGGCTCGGCCTTCACCAGGAAGGAACCTCCGATGGCGACGAGCGTCCGCAGGACGCAGGCCTGGACCTGCGGACCCGGCGGGCACCGGGTGCCCAAGAGGCCGTCGAGGGTGAAGATCGCCCCCGAGCCCAGCCCCGCCGTGCTGAATCCCGTCGACGTGACGGCCGTGCCGACGACGCGGTACGACCCGGTGCGCGTCCGACCACCGGCCCCGGGCGCGGTGACGCGGACGGTCGAGCCGATCCGCGCGCCTATCTGGCGCAGTGTGGTGCTGCCCAGTACGACCTCGTCGTCCGCCGCGGGGCTCCGTCCGCCGTCCGTCGTGATGAGCAGCCCGCCACGGATGCTCTGGCCTGCCAGCGAATCGACGGTCCGGCCGTCG
>JBEKVF010000333.1:0-3680 GCA_049514295.1 Acidimicrobiales bacterium | reverse complement strand
GCGCCTCGGCCGAGGGCATCTCGGTGAACACGTTCATCGTGCGGGCGCTCGAGCGCGGGACGTCGGCACAACGGAGCCGGGGAGCCGGCGCGGGCAACCGCCTGCGCGGCTACGGCACGACCTGAGGGAGCAAGGGACATGGAGAAGACATTCGAGACACGCGGCCACGTTCGCCTCTACGTGCAGAACGAGGTCGGCCTGATCGCCATCACCGCGGGCGAGACGGGCACGACCGTGGTCTCGCTCGTGGCCGACACGCCGGGCGCCGAGGAGCTCGTCGAGCGGGCCGCCGTCGAGTGCCGTCCCGCCGGGGGCGGTCACGTCGTGGCGGTGAAGGTCCCCCGCGCGCACGGCATGCGCTTCATCCGGCGCAATGCCGTCACGGTGCGGGTCGAGGTCCCCGAGGGGAGCGACGTCAAGGTGGTCGCCGGCTCGGCCGACGTCGAGATCACCGGGTCGAACGGCACGGCGGACCTCAAGTCGTCCAGCGGGGACATCTCCACCGGTGACGTACGGCCGGCGTGACGGCCAAGTCGACCAGCGGGAACGTCACGCTCGGCGCGGTGGGGGGCGACCTCCGTGCGCAGACCGCGTCGGGGGACCTGCGCTGCTCCGGCGTCGCCGGACCCACCATCTCCTCGACCGCCTCGGATGACCTGGAGGTCGGCGCGGCCGGCAACCGGGTGGAGGTCAAGGCGTCGTCGGGGAACGTCCGCCTGGGCGAGCTGACCCATGGCGCGCGGATCGTGAACGTCTCGGGTGACGTGCGGGTCCTCGCCCTCGGCGAAGGTGACCTGCACGTCCGATCCGTCTCGGGCGACGTGACCGTGGTGTGGCCCAGGGCGTCGACCTCCACGTGGACGTCGAGACGATGTCGGGCTCGGTCCATTCCGACATCCCCCTCGACGACGCCCCCGCACCGACGCAAAGCGACGTCCGGGTCGACCTCAGCGTGCGCAGCGTGTCGGGCAACGTCGACATCGGGAGAGCGCTCGAGCAGGTGGCCTGATCAGTCGGGGTCGTGGTGGCACACGGCCTCGAGCATGATCCCGAACGGGTCGAGCCAGAAGGTGGCGAAGTACGGCGGCGGGTACTGGGGCCACTCCTGCGGGGCGTGGAGGACGGTGCTGCCGGCGCGGGTCACGTGCGCGTGGACGTCGAGCACCGACTCCCGGGTGGGGACGATGAAGGCAAGATGTTGCAGCCCGGTGCGCTCACGCGTGTAGGTGCCCTCCTTGGTCGACTCGTAGAGGAAGAGGTAGGCACCCCGCTTGCCGCCGGCCGGCATGAAGGCGATCGCGTCCTCAGTCGTCATGAACGGCTCGTAGCCGAGGAGCGGCATGAGCGGGCCGTAGTACGCCGACGCCTTATGGAGGCCGGGGACGTTGACACCGAGATGGCCGAGCACGGCGCCAGTCTCGCCGCGTCAGGCCGGCCGGCGCATCCGGTATGTTCGAAGTCGAGCGAAGGAGTCGCCGTGAAGCAGACCCACCTCGACGAGCCAGACGAGTACGCCGTGCGGCGCGAGGAGCTCCGACAGGCCGAGGTGGAGCTCATGCACCACCGGGAGAGGGTGGCATCGCTCCGTCGCCAGCTGCCCCTGGGAGCGGCGGTCCAAGACTACGAATTCCTCGAGGGGCCACTCGATCTGGCGGACGGCGAGGACCCCGTGACCACGGTGCGACTGAGCGAGCTCTTCACGTCACCGAGGCGGGCGCTCGTCGTCCAGCACGTGATGTACGGCAAGCGCCAGACGTCGCCCTGCCCGATGTGCACCATGTGGGTCGACGGCCTGAACGGGGTGGTGCGCCACATCGCGCAGAACGCGGACTTCGTCGTGGCGGCCGCCGCCGACCCGGCAGCGCTGCGCGCGCACGCCCGCGACCGAGGCTGGGACAACGTGCGCCTCCTGAGCTGCGGGAAGAACACGTTCCAGTACGACCTGGCGGCCGAGGACGAGGCGGGCAACCAGGACTCCACCATCTCTGTCTTCACGCTGGACGACGACGGATCGCCCCGCCACGTCTACTCCTGCCACCCTCGCCTGGCCGAGGACATCCCCGAGCGGGGCATCGACCTGCTCTCCCCGGTCTGGCACCTGCTGGATCTCACGCCCCACGGGCGCGGCGACTGGTACGCGAGTCTCGACTACTGACCGTCCCCAGCGCCGACCCCCGGAATAGGGGGGACGGGGCGCGGCCTCGTCGCTCGAGCATGCGGTCAGACTGTCGGCCGTGCGCCGTCGAGTCCGCCGGTCGTTCGCACCTGCCCTGATGCTGGTCACCGTCACCGTCACCGTCGCCGTGACGGTGGCACTCGGGATCGGTTCGGCCTCGGCCGGCACGGTCCTTCCGACGCTGCGGTCAGCGATCGTCACCCCCGGCGCGGCGGCCGTCTCGGGCCCCGTCAGGGCCCTCGGCGGCCCGTACCTCTATGACCAGCACGGGCGCGTCGTCTTCTTCCATGGCGTCAATGCCGTGTACAAGTACCCGCCCTTCGAGCTCTACCCCGCCCCGGGGAAGCCCTGGAACTTCTCCGCGGCCGACGCCTCGCTCATGGCGCGGCTCGGCTTCAACGTGGTGCGCCTGGGCATGACGTGGAGCGGCCTGGAGCCGGGCACCGCACCGGCCAACGATCCGGCCATCTGCGGCCGGGGCACCCCGACGGATCCGCACCAGTTCAACCAGGCCGTCTTCGACCGGTACGTGCAACGCCTGCGGACGACGGTGAACCTGTTGGGACGCTTCCACATCTACACGATCCTCGACATGCACCAGGACGTCTACAACGAGATGTTCGACGGCGAGGGCGCTCCGGCCTGGGCCGTGTGCACGAACGGTGTGCCGAGCGTCGACCCGCCGGGGCGCTGGTCCCTTTCGTACGCCACTAAGGCCGCTGGCATCGCCTTCCACCACTTCTGGACCAACGACGTCCGGGGCGATCTCCAGGGTGAGTACGACCGCGTGTGGGGCGACGTGGCCCACGCCTTCCGCGGGAACCCGTGGATCCTGGGCTACGACCCCTTCAACGAGCCCTTCTCCACGTCGCTGGTCCGCTTCGGGGACGAGCACTTCGACGCCCAGCTCGAGTGCTTCTACACCGGCACGTCCCACGTCGGTGCGGCATCGCACGGTGCGCCGGCGCTCCGGTGCCCGAGGCACGACCCCGCCAACGGCGTCGTGCCGGACATCCTGGCCAACGACCCCTCCCACCTGATCTTCGACGAGCCGGACAACTACGCCAGCCGCGGCTTCCCGACCTTCATCGGGCCGATGAACCTGCCCAACCTCGTGTTCAACGTCCACATCTACTGCGGCGCCCGCAGTCCGGTGACCGGCAACCCGACGAACTTGGTGGCCTGCGCCTTCCAGGACGGCCGATCGCTGGGGAGGCGCTCCGCGGACCGCCCCGAGATGGGATCGGCCGCCCAACCCGGGGGACCGGGGTGGTTCGTCACCGAGTTCGGCGCCACCAGCAGCCCGGCTCTCCTCACGAGCATCACGGCCGATCTCGATGCGGCTGAGGTCGGGTGGGCCTACTGGGCATGGAAGTACTACGGCGATCCGACGGGGAGCGCCGCCGAGTCGCTCGTCATGGCCGACGGCCACCTCCGCTCGACGTCCCTCGTGCTCAGCCGCACCTACCCACAGGCGGTCGCCGGCGTGCCGATCTCGTTCGAC
>JBEKVF010000332.1:0-3686 GCA_049514295.1 Acidimicrobiales bacterium | reverse complement strand
ATAGGCGGCTCGACTCGACCTACGCCCGACCCGACCCCTCGCCCCGGCCGAGTCGGGCACGCAGTCGCCCCAGGGCTTCTGCGAACTCGGGGCGCCCCATGGACCACTGCTGCCGTTCGAGCTCCAGGGCGATGGCGTCCGTCGCTCGCAGACAGACAGCGCTGTCATCGAGCGTCCGGCGTGTCAGGGCCAGCAGAGCACGATCGCGTCCTGCTGCGGCCGCCGCAAGCTCGTAGGCCACCTCCAGCAAGTCACCCTCGGGAACGCAGCGCCAGGCCAGCTGGTGGCTGGCCGCCTCCTCGCCGTCCAATGACTCGCCGAACAGAGCCAGGGCGGCGGCGCCCTGCCGGCCGATCCGCTGACGCAGCTGCCACAGATGACCTCCACCGGGGTGCAAGCCGATGTCGAGGAATCTGGTCTCGAAACGGGCCGAAGGCGAGCACACGATCACGTCGCATGCCAGGGCCAGGTTCATGCCGGCCCCGAGTGCGGGGCCCTGTACGGCGGCGACGGTCGGCAACCCACACTCCATCACGGCGACGAATCCGGCGTACATCTCGCCGAGTGGAACCTTGGGTTCGAGGAGGTCGTCGACCGACCCCCCAGCGCAGAACGCCGTACCCGTCGCGGTGATGACCATCGCCCCGATACCGTCGTCGGAGGTCACCTGGTGCACGGCCTCCGCGAGTGCCCGGGTCATGGTGAGCGACAGCGCGTTGCGGTCCGCCGGGTGGTCGAGGGTGACCATGGCGACACTCTCGCGGCGGTCAACTCTCACGTAGCCCGGATCCGGCTGCGGGGCTGCCACTCCCTCAGGCCTCGACATTCTCATAATATATACAACTGTGCCAAGCGAAAATGAAGCCGACCGCGCGTCGGGTGATCGGCAGCCTCGGACGATCCCCGAGGCGTTGGATCAGGCGGCGGATCGCTTCGGCGACGACGAGGCTCTGGTCGACGGGTCGACCCGGCTCTCGTTTCGAGATCTGGCCGAACGCGTCGACCTCATGGCGCGCGCGCTCGTGGCGAGCGGCATCGAGCGCGGCGACCGCGTGGCCCTGTGGGCACCCAACAGCGCCGCATGGGTGATCACGAGCTTCGCCGTCTACTCCATCGGTGCAGTGCTGGTGCCTCTCAACACCCGAAACCGCGGCGAGGAAGCCGGCCATGTCCTGCGCACCTCACGGGCGCGCCTGCTCTTCGCCGTCACCGACCTGCTCGGCTCCGACCTCGTGGCGTTGCTGGCCGACGTGCCCGGACTCGAAGCCCTCGAGGAGATCGTGGTGCTGGACGGACCGCCGCGGCCGGGGTGCACGACACTCACGGAGTTCAACGCCCGGGCCACCGACACGCACGGTCAGGAGGTGGCACGCCGCCGGGCCGCCCTGGCCGAGGACGACGCCTCCGACATCATCTTCACCTCGGGAACGACCGGCAAGCCCAAGGGCGCGGTGCTGGAGCACGGCGCCAGTGTCCGCACCTATCTAGCGTGGTCCGAGCTGGTCGGCCTGCGCAGAGGCGACCGCTACCTCGTGGTCTACCCGTTCTTCCATACGGCCGGGTTGAAGTCGGCCGTGCTGGCCTGCGTCCTGCGTGGTGCCACCATCGTCCCCCACGCCGTGTTCGACGTCGTACCGGTGATGGAGCGCGTGGCGGCGGAGCGGATCACCATGCTGCCAGGGCCTCCGACCGTCTTTCAGTCCATTCTCAATCATCCGGATTTCGCGTCGTTCGACCTGTCCTCGTTGCGTCTCTCGGTGACCGGAGCCGCCACCATCCCGGTGGACGTGATCCGCCGCATGCGCGACGAGCTGCGCTTCGAGACCGTCGTCACCGGATACGGTCTGACGGAGACGACGGGTACGGTCAGCATGTGTCGTCACGACGACGCGCCCGAGGTGATCGCCACCACGGTGGGACGCGCACTTCCCGGGGTGAGCGTGCGCATCGCGGACGACGCCGGCCAGCCCGTCGCCCCGGGAGAGCCGGGGGAGATCCTGGTCCGCGGCTTCAACGTCATGAGGGAGTACTTCGAGGATCCGAAGGCTACGGAGGAGGCAATTGACGCGGAGGGATGGCTCCGCACCGGGGACATCGGCTTCCTGGGTGGCGACGGCAACCTGCGGATCACCGACCGCAAGAAGGACATGTACATCGTGGGCGGCTTCAACGCCTATCCGGCGGAGATCGAGCGCATCATGGTCGGCCATCCGCAGGTGGGCCAGGTCGCCGTGGTCGGCGTCCCCGATGAGCGCCTGGGGGAGGTCGGCGTCGCCTTCGTCGTTCCTCGTCCCGGTCAGACACTCGACCCGAACCAGCTCGTGGGCTGGTGCCGGGACCACATGGCGAACTTCAAGGTCCCACGTTCCGTTCGCGTCGTCGAGTCGCTCCCTCTGAATCCCACGGGCAAGGTGATGAAGTTCGAGCTGCGTGCCCAGCTGGCGCGGTGATCGCGGGCTTCGACCGGCGCGCCCCGTCGCGGATCGTCTGAATCAGGTCCAGGCCACGATAGGGCCGGCCACCCCGATCATCTCCGACAGCTGACGTGGGTCGGTGGCCAGTGTGCAGAGCCTGTCCCCTGCCGGGAGGCCGCCGAGGACCAACCGACGCAGCCGCTCCCGGTGGGCATCGGCGTCGAGGCGATCCCCATCGGGATACCACGCCTCGACCGGGACACCGACCCCGAGCGCTGCCGCCGCGTTCACGATCAAAGCGGTTGCCTCAGCATCCGCGAGATCGATCACGGCCAATGCCGGACGGCCAGGGTGGCGGAGCAGCGAGACGGCGACGCAGGCCGCGGCAAACCCCCGGGCTGACGTCGGCGGTACGATCACCGCCCCGAGCCGGGTCGTGCCGAGCGTGCGTGCCACCCAGAAGCCGGCGTCGCCGGCGTCGGCCGCAACCAGCGCTCCGGCGGCGACACATTCCGCGTAATGCATGGTCGCCCGGCTGGGTGGCAGCGGACTCGCTGCGACACCCCAACCCCGCTGGGTCACCTCGGCCAGGCGGGCCCGCAGCGGCGGCATGGTGAAAGTCGGGCGGCGGCGGGTCGTCCACCGTTCGGCGAGCGGCGCCAGGCCAGCGGGAGGGACGGTGAGTGCGGGAGCCAGTCGCCATCGGCTGTCGGGAGACTCGGCGGGGTCCAGGCCCGTCGCGATGATCAGGTCGGCGCGATCGAGCCCGCTGAGCACGAAGTCGTCGGCTTGCAGCCCCACCGTCGCCAAGTGGTGCAGGCTCCTCCAGTCGAACACTCCCTTCGCGCCCCAGGTGTTCAGGACGCCGACCCCGGCCGACACGGCCAGATCGTGCAGGCCTGGGACGGCCCCGTCGCGGATGACGCCGGGGCCGGCCAGCAGGACCACCCTTGCGGCGGCGCCCGCGACCTCGACAGTTTCTTCGGCGGGCTCCAGCCAGGTGTCATCGGGTGCGATGGGCGGCGGGACGAAGTCCTCGACCGGCTGATGGGGGTCCAGGGTGATGCGAAGCTCTACCTCCCCAGAGGACGACAATGCGGGGAAAGCGGCCACCAACGCCTCGGCTGAGTCCGCCTCGATGGTACGGCAGGGCTCGTGGTCGAGCCCGGGCAACCAGAAGACTCCATCACCTCGGTGCGCCGCAGCACGGGCAATGTGGACTCTTTGGTGAGCCGCGGCCAACAGCGGGGCCACCGTGACGGGCACCGGTAC
>JBEKVF010000331.1:0-3700 GCA_049514295.1 Acidimicrobiales bacterium | reverse complement strand
CCTGAGGAGAAACGATTCCCCCCAATTGGGGAGGGGTCCGACGCTCCGAAGGTGACACGATGGTCCCTGCATGAGTGGTGAGGTCGACACGGTGGCCAGGATCCCGGACACAGAGCCCGGGACCGACCACACCATCCGCGTCGCCCTGGGCCGGCGGGTCGAGGTGATCGGTGACCTGCTGCTCCCGCCCGAGCCCACCGACAGCTCGCGCGCCGCCTGCCGTGACATCGCCCGCCGGCTGGAGGAATGGCAGGGGCCGGGCATCGTCATCCTCTGCGGCCGCCTGGTCGCGCCGGGCTGCCAGAGCGGGGTCGGGCACGTCGCCGTGCTGGGCGCCCACCCGGACCTGACCGACGCGCTGCGCGCGTTCGCCGCGCGGGCCGACTCGCAGGTCGTCGTCGTCATGGCCGCCGCCGAGCAGGGCCCCGAGCTGGTGCGGGACCTGGAGCGCTGCGGGCTGGAGGTCCGCGACGCCGTCGACCTGGTGTGTGAGACCGGGGCCGGCACGCGCACCGTGCTGGTACGCGCCGGGAGCATGCGACCCGACGCCAACCCGCCGATCGACGCCGTCCCCTCCGAGGACCGACCGTGGCTGACCGGCATGGAGCGGCTCGACGACCCGCGGCTGGCGCGGCGCTTCGTCACCTCCCGGTTGCTGTACCGCCGGCTGCGCCGCTACCTCTGGGCGCCGCCGCTCGTGCTCGCCGCCATCGCGCTGCTGTTGCGCGTGGACTTCGTGATCGACGGCCTCGGCCGTGTCTTCCGCTCGCCGCGCCAGCAGAACGCGCTGCAGCGGGCGTACGCCGCCACGTGGTTCTCCCGCTTCATCGTCACGGTGGTCATCGCGGTGCTGCTGCTGGCGGTGCTCGCCCTCGTCGTCGCCATCACGTCGCGCGGCATCTGGCGGGCGCTCGGCGGCGACGGCCTCCCGGCACCGTGGGCCGGCGGCGTCTCGGGGACGCGTCCGATCGCGCACGCCCAGCTCCAGATCGACGGCGAGGACGCCCTGGACGCCACGCGCGCCGCCGTCGAGGCCGGCGCATCGGGCGTCATCGCCGGCGGGGCGCTCGTGCCCGAGCTCACCCACCTCGACACCGGGTTCTTCGCCTGCCCCGGAGCGACCTCGGAGGTCGTCCACGAGCACCGCGGGCGGCTGGGGCTGCCGCCGACGTTCCTGCACCACCGCCAGGAGTCGACCCTCGAGATCGAGACCGGCGCGGACCTCCACGTCCGCCTCATCCTGGCCGAGGCCGACCTGCCGATGGCCACCATGGGCGAGCGGTTGGTGACCTCCGACATCGTCATTAAGGGCCGCTCGAAGGCAGCAGAGGTACACGCCGAGCTGGCGGCCGGGTGGCCGAGCGGCGCCTCGTGGCCCCCGGCGCCCGAGGTTGCGGCGGACCGCATCCGGGTGCGCCGTATCCGTCGCGTCGCCGCCGTCTCCCTGTTCGTGGCGGGCGCCATCGACCTGCTCTCCTCGGTGACGACCCCACTGCGGGCGCACCTGCACCTGATCGCGCAGTACCTGCCGATTGCCGTCGTCCAGGCCGCGGGGGCACTGACCGCCATCGCCGGCATCGGCATGATCATGCTCTCCCGCGGCATCCTGAGGGGCCAACGGCGCTCGTGGCTGGTGGCGGTGGCCCTGCTCGTGGCCTCACTCGCGCTGCACCTCGTCCACGCCGCCGACGTTGTCACGCTGCTCGTCTGCGCCGGCGTGCTCACACTGCTGATCGTCCAGCGCGAGCGCTTCCGGGCCCAGACCGAGCCGGCCACCCTCGTCACCGCGTTCGTCATCCTCGCCCTCGGCGGGCTGCTCGCCACCTTCGGGGGGTTCATCGCGGTGGAGGTCTCCGGACGCGTGCACCACCACCCGCTGCCCGGCTGGCCCGATGTGCTGCTGGGGTCCGCCGAGCGGCTCGTCGGGGTGGAGTGGGTGGCGTTCCCACCCAACATCGACCGCTACGTCTCCATCAGCCTTCTGGCGGTCGGCATCAGCCTGATCGTGGTGGCCCTGTACCTCCTCACCCGGCCGGTCGTCGACCGGCGGCTGTCCTCGGGACGTGCCTCGGTCGGCCGCCGGGCCGCCGAGCTGCGGGCCCGCGACATCGTGCGCCGGCACGGCACCGGGACGCTCGACTACTTCGCGCTGCGTGACGACAAGCAGTGGTTCTTCCACCGCGATTCACTCGTCGCCTACGCCGTCTTCGGCGGTGTCTGCCTCGTCTCCCCCGATCCCATCGGCCCGTTCTCCGAGCGCGCCCACGTGTGGGACTCGTTCCGCCGCTACGTCGACCGCAACGGGTGGGGACTCGGCGTCATGGGCGCTGGCGAGGAATGGCTCCCGACGTACCAGGCATCGGGCATGCGCTTCATCTACATCGGGGACGAGGCCGTCGTGGACCCGCGGGAGTTCTCGCTCGAGGGCGGGAAGATGAAGGGGCTGCGCCAGGCGGTCAACCGGGTGGCGCGCTACGGCTACACCGTGCGCTTCCTCGACCCGGCGCGCCTGAACCCCGCGGACGCCGCCTGCATGGCGGAGCTGATGGCCAAGAGCCGCCGCGGGGAGCAGGAACGGGGCTTCTCCATGATGCTGGGCCGGCTGTTCGATCCCCGGGACACCGGCCTGCTGCTGACACTCGTCGAGGACCCCGACGGGACGCCGGTGGCCATGTGCCAGTTCGTCCCCTCACCGGCCATCGGCGGGTACTCGCTCGACCTGATGCGCCGTGACCCGGGCGACCACCCGAACGGCCTGCTGGACTTCGCCCTGTGCTCCACCATCACCCACCTCAAGGAGATGGGGATGAAGGGGCTCAGCCTCAACTTCGCCGCCATGCGCTCCATCCTCGAGGGCGACAGCAGCGACGGCGTGACCCAGCGCGTGGAACGGTGGGCCCTGCGGCGCCTGTCGGGGGTCCTGCAGATAGAGACGCTGTGGCGGTTCAACGCCAAGTACGAGCCGCGGTGGCTCCCCCGCTACATCGTCTTCGACTCGGCCGAGCAATTCGTGCCGGTGGCGGTCCAGATCATGCGGGCCGAGTCGCTGACCGAGGTGCCGGTCATCGGGCGCCTGCTCACCACGGGGGTCGCCAAACGGTCCGGACCGGCCGTCCCCGAGGAGGTCCTCGCCGCCATGGGGCAGGAGGGGAACGGTGCGGCGGACGAACGCGAGGCCGAGACGACAGGCCCGCGGCCGTGACCGAGAGCCGCTGCCCGCGCTGCGGGCACCCGGGCGTGCACGAGCCCCGTGGCGACGGCGGGCCCTGCGAGGGCTGCGACCGGTGCTGGGCCGAGCAGCAGCGTCACGAGCGCCCGCCGCACCACTCCGGAGTACGGTGACGTGCGTGACGCTCGCCATGACCCCGGCCGAGCGCGAGGAGTTCCTCGCCGGCGTGCACGTGGGTGTCCTCAGTGTCGACGATCCGGGCCACGGGCCCCTCACCGTGCCGATCTGGTACGCGTACCGCCCGGGGGGCACCGTCGACGTCGTCACCGGGGGGCACAGCGTCAAGGCGCGCTGCCTGCGCGCGGCGGGCCGCTTCTCGCTGTGTGCGCAGGACGAGACGCCGCCCTACAGCTACGTCAGCGTGGAAGGGCCCATCACCGCGGGCGGGGACACGGTGAGCGCCGACGAGCGCCGGGCCATGGCCTACCGCTATCTCGATCCCGAGTTCGGCGACCTTTACCTGGCCGCCAC
>JBEKVF010000330.1:0-3703 GCA_049514295.1 Acidimicrobiales bacterium | reverse complement strand
GGGCTCCATTTGCCACGGGTGTGGGGGTAGCAGCCAGATAACGGCAAGGCCGAAGAGCAGACCGACCACCAGAGGTTCATGGAACGCACGGAAGTCATCGAAGCGACGATCGGGGGAGATGAAATGAAGAACCGCCGTGGAGGCAAGCATCGAGCCGAGTGCCACCGCCGAGACGAAGACCAGACTGACGATGGCGAGGGCGGTGCTTGCTACGAACCCCATTCGCTCCTCGGGGGCCTGCGGGGAGTGCGCGGTGCGATACCTGCGGGAGCGGTGTATGGCCGGAACGGTCTCGTCTACGGCGAGAGCAACGGGTCGGCCAAAGACGGAGAGACGATGACGCCTGGTCTCGGGGCGACAGGGCAGCGCGTGGGCGCGCTCCATGGACGTCGCGCCAAGCGCCGATCCATCGTTGGAAAAAGCCGCCATCTATTTACCGCCTGCGCCTGATCTGAGTGAATGGTCGCCAAACCATTCATTTCGCCAATAGACGCAAGACAAGCACCGTTGCCTTCCCGCGTCAACAAGTTTGCACCGCGGGAGCAACCGATCTCCAACTCATCGGAGGGGGGGCCAAACGGCTCTACGAACTCCCATTTCCCCTGGGTTATTTGGCTTGTCTCCAGCGGACGTTGGCGAATCGTCGTTCTTCGTCGCAGAGAATTTGTTGTGTTTGCCTTGTGGCTATCCGGCTCAAGCGTTTTCCCTCGAACGCCGATCTGGCGCCGTCTCTTGAAGCCAAAATGAGCACCAGGACCGCTTCATTTCGGGGTCTTTTCCAGACCGCTTGGGTCCCCTAAATCCGGGGTCATCCGGATGAGTCCGTTCCGAAGCCGAACGCGAGGGTCACGGTCCGTGTGCATCGGCGCCTTTTGCCGACAGCCGGTTACCAACACGAAGGTGCTTCGCCGTTCACTGTGTGAACGTGAACCCTGCGAGGATGGAGACGTGGAATCGGATGGCTATGACGGGCCGGCAGAAGACGCGCCTCCCGACCACGACAACAACGGCGCGGAACATGAAGATGCCGCCGGCTTCGAACGCTGGCGCAAGCAGTCGGCGCTCGGTGCGGTCGGCACCGGCATCGCCCGGGGACTTCACGCGGTCTTCGCTCCGCCGGTCGACGAGGTGGTCATCGTCGCGGCGGTGCCGGGCGACCCGCCCGACGCCGATCAGCGTGTGCGGGTGATCCTCGATCCCGACGATCCGACGAAGTCGGTCGCCATCATGCCGGACACGCCGGCCGATCCACCCTCGGACTGACCTAGCCAACCCTTACCCTCATTGACAGATCGAGGCCCGGGACTTACCATCTGATGAATCGGACGTTATGTCCGATTCCTCAGAGGAGTTGTCCAATCATGAGCACCATTGCGGGCGTCGCCCCTGTCGACTTGTCGGACTCCCGGTCCTACGTGGCGGGGGTCCCTCACGCCTATCTGGCCCACCTGCGGCGCAACGACCCCGTCCACTGGCAGGACGAGCCCGGCGGTCCCGGCTTCTGGGCCGTCACCAAGTACGCGGACTGCGTCACCGTCAACCGTGACTACGAGCGCTTCAGCTCGGCCGCCAAGGGGACCATGCCCTTCGAGCTCGGCGAGGAGGAGGTCGCCCAGCAGTCCCTCATGATGCTGAACATGGACCCCCCGCTCCACACCCGCTACCGCAGGCTGGTCAACAAGGGGTTCACGCCCCGCATGGTGCGTGACCTCGAGGAGAGCATCCACCGCTCCACCGACGCCATCATCGACGACGTCATCGAGAAGGGCGAAGCCGACTTCGTCACCCAGATCTCGGCCGAGCTGCCGCTCCAGGTGATCGCCGAGCTGCTCGGCGTGCCCCAGGAGGACCGACACAAGATGTTCGAGTGGTCCAATCGGATGGTGGGCAACGCGGACCCCGAGTACCAGGCCGAGGCGGACCTGGCCCTCACGTCCGCCATGGAGCTCTACGCCTACGCCGCCGAGCTCTTCGCCAAGAAGCGCATCGACCCCCACGCAGATCTCATGAGCGCGTTGACCAGCGTCGAGGTCGAGGGCGAGCGACTGAGCGACCTGGAGCTCGAGCTGTTCTTCCTACTGCTCACCGTCGCCGGCAACGAGACCACGCGCAACCTGATGTCCGGCGCCATGCACGCCTTCTTCCAGCACCCCGAGCAGTGGCAGCGCCTGCGCCAAGACCGCAGCCTCCTGCCCACCGCAGTCGACGAGATGCTGCGATTCGTCTCGCCGGTGATGAATTTCCGCCGCACCGCCATGGTCGACCTCACCATGAGCGGGACGAAGATGAAGGCCGGGGACAAGGTCGTCTTCTTCCATGCCTCGGCCAACCGGGACGAGGACGTCTTCGACTCCCCCGACACCTTCGACATCTCCCGGGACCCCAACCCGCACATCGCCTTCGGTGGCGGCGGCCCCCACTTCTGCCTCGGCACCAACCTGGCCCGCATGGAGATCCGGGTCATGTTCGAGCACCTGCTCGACCGCATGCCCGACATCAGTCAGGACGGCGACGTGCAACGCCTACAGTCCCAGTTCATCAATGGCGTCAAGCACCTTCCCGTGGCCTTCACCCCCTCCGCCCGCGTCGGCTCCTGAGCCCACGCGCTGAGCAGAGGACGACACCCGTGCCCCGGAGCGCGCCCGATGCGCTGAAAGACGTCATCCGTGACTTCCGGCGCGACCAGATCATGGACACGGCGCGCCGGCTCTTCGGTGAGCGCGGCACCACCGACGTCTCCATGGACGAGATCGCCGCCGAGGCCGGGGTGGCCCGCTCCACCGTCTACGTCTACTTCGCCAACCGGGACGATCTCCTCCGGGCCTGCGTGCAGTCGATGTACGACCGCATGACCGACACCATCGCGGTGGTGGTGGCCGACGACGCGTCGCCGGCCGAGCGCCTGCGCGGGCTCATCCTCGGCCTGCTGGAGCGCATCGACGAGAGCCCCGCCTTCTTCCGCCTCGCCATGGCGACCCAGGCGACCCCCGGTGAGGGGTCGGCGGCCGTGGGCGGCGCGCTGATGATGATCGGGCTCGACATGATCCGGGTCCTCGAGGAGCTCGTCGTGGCGGGCATCGCGGCGGGTGACTTCCGCGTCGACCTCCACCTCGAGCGGGCCGTCGTCCTCGTCGGCCAGCAGATCTACGGCGCGCTCTCGGTCCGGGCCGGCGAGCCGGACCCTGTCTCGGCCGCGCAGGCGGCCGACGAGATCTGCGACTTCGTCCGTCGCGGGCTGGGGGCCTGACGTGAAGTTCGACCTCTGGCTGCCGACGGCCAGCCCCATGACCACCCCCGAGCTGCTCGACGCCGTGGCCGAGGGGGCCGAGACGCGCGGCATCGGCACCATCTGGGTCGGCGAGCACGTGGTCCTCTTCGAGGAGTACGAGAGCCGCTACCCCTATGCCGAGGACGGGCGCATCCCCGCCCCGCCCGGGAGCGGCCTGCTCGAGCCGCTGCTCACGCTCACCTACCTGGCGGCCCGGACCTCGACGGTCCACCTCGGGACCGCCATGCTGCTCCTCCCCCAGCGCAACCCCGTCTACGTGGCCAAGGAGGTCGCCACGCTCGACTGGCTCTCGGCCGGCCGGGTCGACCTGGGCATCGGTGTCGGGTGGCTGAAGGAGGAGTTCGACGCCCTGAACGTGCCGTGGGAGCGCCGGGGCCGGCGCACCGACGAGTACCTCGAGGTGCTGCGCACCCT
>JBEKVF010000329.1:0-3705 GCA_049514295.1 Acidimicrobiales bacterium | reverse complement strand
CATGCCATCGGCAACCCGATGGCCTACGACTACGGAGTGATGCGCGACTGTTGGCTCAGCCACTACATGACCGACTTCGTCGGAGACTACGGCTGGTTGGTCTCGCAGTCGAGCGAGATCCGCAAGTTCAACTACATGGGCGACACCCACATCCTCACCGGTGAGGTCGTCGACAAGCGCCAGGAGGACGGGCGCTGCGTGGTCGACATCGAGATGCGCGGGACGAACCAGCGCGACACGGTGACCTGCCCGGCCAAGGCGACCGTCGCCCTGCCCAGCCGCGAGCACGGCCCGGTCCGCCTACCCGAAACGCCGGCCGATGTGCAGGCCCAGGCTGTCGCCATGCTCGAGCGCCACCACGAGATCGTCGCCGACCGTAGGGCCAAGGGCGAGGGGTGAGCGAGGGCGACCTGGCCGCCCGTGTCCAGGCCTGGGTGGAGGCCAACTGGGACACGTCCATCACGATCCGCGAGTGGTGGCTGCGCCTGGCCGACGCCGGCTACGCCTACCCGACCTGGCCCCTCGGACTGGGCGGCTCGGATGCGTCCCGGCGCGACGCCATGACGGTGACCGGGGTGCTCGCGCAGAACAAGCTCATCGGGTCGCCGGTGGGCGCCATGGCGGCCACACTGGCCGCGCCCACGCTGCTCGAGCACGCTACCGAGGTCCAGCTGGCTGAGCTGGTCCGCCCAATCGCCACGGGCGAGGCGGCCTGGTGCCAGCTCTTCAGCGAGCCCGGATCAGGGTCTGACCTGGCCAGCGTCGGCACGCGGGCGGTGCGCGACGGGGACGAGTGGGTCGTCACGGGCCAGAAGGTGTGGAATTCCTCGGCCGACTCCGCGGACTTCGGCATGCTGCTGGCCCGCACGGACGTCGATGTGCCCAAGCACGCGGGCATCACCTATTTCGTGATCGACATGAAGCAGCCCGGGATAGCGGCGCGGCCGCTCAAGCAGATGAACGGCGCCTCCAACTTCTGCGAGGTCTTCCTCACGGAGGCCCGGGTCCGGGGCGACCACGTCATCGGCGAGGTCAACGGGGGCTGGCGGGTGGCGCAGTCGACGCTGTTCCACGAGCGCAACTCCGTGGCCGGCGGTGGATTGCCGGGATTGGTGATGGCCCGCTCGGGTTCCGAGGGCGACCTCGACCGCAAGGTCGGCGAGGTGCTCGACCGGGCCCGCGAGGTGGCCAAAGCCCGCAAGAGCCCCATCCGGGCGGGGGCCGTACCGGCGAAGTTGATGGTCGAGCTGGCTCAGAAGTTCGGCGTGTCGGGTGACCCGGTCATTCGCCAGGAGCTGGCCCGCTACATCTCCCAGGTCCGCGTCAACGGCTGGACGATGCGACGGAGCGGTGCCGCCGGCGGGAAGCTGACCGGGGCCGACGGCTCCATAGCGAAACTGACCACGGCGCGCATCTGCCAGGAGTCCCGCGACCTCTCCTACCGCATAGTGGGCGCCCACGGGATGCTGATGGGCCAGGTGTCGCCACTGGCTGGCGACCTGCAGATGGTCAACCTGGCCAGCCCGGGCAACCGCCTCGGCGGAGGGACGGACGAAATCCAGCTCAACGTGCTCGGCGAGCGGGCGCTCGGGCTGCCCAGAGAGCCGAGCAGCGACAAGGACGTGCCGTACCGGGACCTCAAGGTGGGGACGCAGGCGGAACGGTAGTCCGTTCGCACGCCGATACTTCTTCGGGTTTTTTTACGATCCGCTCTGACTATCCCAACATTTGGGGACGATAGTTCCTCCATGAGGGATCGCAAGGGTCGGGCCATCGCCGTGGGGATCCTGTGCGCCACTGCCGCCTCCATCGGCCTCTGGAGCGGAGCGCTGGCGTCGGCATCCGGTGCCCTGCACTCGGGTGCCCAGACCCAGGTGCAGACGACCTCCTCCTCGCCACACCCCGGCCGGTAGGCCCGGCGCTCAGCCCCCGGCCGGCGGCTCGGCGGCCTTCTGCTTCTGGGCCATGCGCTCCATCATCGCCCTGGCCGAATGTCCCTGGTTCTCGGCCTCGTGGGCAAACAGCCAGCGGCGACGCTCGACCTCGTCCTCGGCCTCGTTGAGGTTGTCCTTCACGAGGGCCAAGAGGGTGGCCGGGGTGCGCACCAGCTTGTTGGCGATCTCGTAGGTGTAGGCCCGGAGCTCGGCGGTGGGGAGCACGGCGTGCACCATGCCCAGCTCGAGCGCCCGGGCAGCCGGGATCTTCTCGTTGAGCAGGTACAGACGCCGGGCCAGGGCGGTGCCGGCGATGCGCGTCCAGAAGAAGGAGCCCCCGTAATCGCCCGAGAGCCCGTTGGGCGCGAAGTTGGCCGAGAACACGGCATCTTCGGACGCGAAGCGGAGATCGCAGGCGGCGGCCAGGCTGCAGCCTGCACCGACGGCGGGCCCACCCACCATGGCGATGGTCGGCTTGGGCATGAGGTGCAGCAGCATGGCCGCGTGGAGGTCGTGCCGGACCAGGTCGCCCGAGAGCGCGTCCACGGGGACACCCTTCTCGCTCCCCGGTGCGCCACGCCCGCCGCTCTTCACGTCGCCCCCCGAGCAGAAGCCGCCATGGCTACCCTCGGGTGCAGCGCCGGTCAGGACGATCACCTTGGCATCCGGGTCGTCGGCCATCCGTCGTACGGCCCCGTCGAGGGCACCGATGAGCTCGCCGTTCAGCGCGTTTCGTCGCGCCGGGCGGTTCATCGTGATCGTCCCGACCCGGTCCGTGACATCCGTCAGGATCACGGGCTCGTTGTCGTCGGCGTGTGCTGCGGAGGGTTCTGCCACGGTTGCACGGTCTCCCGGCTCGTCTCCCTGGGACGCTATTCAGTATACTCAAAATTGGGTCCATCGATCAGGGAGCACGTGGCCATGACGTCCATCACCGAGCCCGGCGAGGCGTTCATTGATATCGACGAGCAGCGCGAGCATCCCGTGCCGCACCGGTATGTCCACGGCGGGTTCGAGGGGACGCACACGCTCTTCTCCCTCTACTTCCCGCCTACGGAGATGTACAGAGGACGGTTCTTCCAGTACCTCGAGGGCGGGTCGGGCGGCCACGACAACCTGATCACCGTCCAGAAGTGGTTGTTCCGCCTGGCCTTCGAGGACCTCGGTGGCTATCTGGTCGAGTCCAATCAGGGGCACTACCCCAACGAGGGCATGGGCTTCGCCAACGACTGGGAGCTCTTCGGGGCCAGCGCCGAGACCGCTGTGTTCGCCCGCACGATGGCCGCCGAGATGTACGGCGAAGCCCCGCACCACGGCTACGTGTGGGGCGGCAGCGGCGGTGGCTCGCGCTCCATCTATTGCTTGGAGAATCGACCCGACGTGTATGACGGCGCCAGTCCGCATGTCATCTGGTCCAGCCCGCTCGGTTCCAACTGGTCGCCTGTCGGGGAGTGGTGGCTGCGCTGCCGCCACGCGCTCGGGGACCTCATCGACGCCGTGGAGCCGGGCGGTTCTGGCGACCCGTACGCCAAGCTGACTGCCAGTCAGCGCGAGGCGATGGCCGCGCTGTATCGATTCGGCTATCCGCGCGGTGCCGAGTCGCAGCTCTGGTGCTTCTCGCCGTGGACGTGGGGTTTCGCCGGGTACCGCGAGACAGACCCGTCCTACTTCGAGGACTTCTGGAAGGTCCCGGGCTACCTCGGGCACGACGACCCGGCGGGCCTCGCGCCGCTCGTGCGCGAAATGGACGCCACCGAGACGCGGACCGTCG
>JBEKVF010000328.1:0-3714 GCA_049514295.1 Acidimicrobiales bacterium | reverse complement strand
CGACGGCACTGCACGCCCGCCTCGAGAACCGGCTGGAGTACCTGACCGGACCGTTGGCCCGTTACGCCCTCAACTCGGCGCAGCTGCCCGACGTGGCCGCCCGGGCGGCCGCCGACGCGGGACTGGGCCCCTCGTGCACGAACCCCTTCCAGAGCATCATCGTGCGGGCCGTCGAGATCGTGTTCGCCTGCCAGGAGGCGCTGGCCCTGGTGGAGCGCTACGAGCCGCCCGACCCCCCGGGCGTCCCGGTCCCGGCGGGTGGCGGCGTGGGCACCGGCGCCACCGAGGCACCGCGGGGCCTCCTCTTCCACCGCTATCACATCGACCTGGAGGGAACCATCACTGCGGCGCAAATCGTGCCCCCCACGTCCCAGAACCAGATCACGATCGAGTCCGACATCCGCCGGACCGTCCAGGCGTCGCTGGACCTCAGTGACGAGGACCTCACCTGGAGGAGCGAGCAGGCGGTCCGCAACCACGACCCATGCATCTCGTGCGCCACACACTTTCTCGACCTCACCATCACCCGGCAATGACCGTGACGGGCGCCCGTCACGTGGTGATCGCTGCCGTCGGCTGCGAGTTCCGGCGGGACGACGGCGCCGGCCCGGCCGTGCTGGACCGCCTGCACGGCGAGCTCGGGGGTGCCGAGGTGCTCGGTGCGCTGGCCTCGCCACTCGACCTTCTCGGGGCATGGGACGGCGCCGAGCTCGCCATCGTCATCGACGCGATCGGCAGCGGTGACGAGCCGGGGATGCTGCATGTGGTCGAAGTGGACCTGGGCTCTTCGCCCGACGCATGTGCCCTCCCGGTCTCGAGGTCCAGTAGCCACGGTCTCGGTGTCATGGAGGCCCTCCGTCTGGCCCGCGTCCTGGGCTCGGGGCCGGCGCGTGTGGTGCTCGTCGGCGTGGCGGGACAGGACTTCGGCGAGGGAGTCGGGCTGAGCCCGTCTGTGTCGGGCGTGGTGGACCGCGCGGCGCGACTCGTGGCCGAGCTGGCCGTGACGGCCACGGCAGGCGTTCGCTAGGGGAGGGGCTGCGCCGCGACGCTCACCACCGGCTGACCTGCGATCGCCTGCTGCAGCACGGGCTCGACGGCGGGCGCCAGGAAGGAGGCATAGGCCTGGGTCAGGTGGTTGTCGTCGCGGTACACGACGAGGTTGTCCACCATCACGGCACAGGTGGAGAGGGTGCAGAACCAGGGCTGGGTGTCGACGTAGGTGCCGCCGTTCTTGGTGACGGCCAGCATCTCGGCTGACATCCCGGGGACGTCGAGCCCCACGTCGACCGGCACCGTGCATGCCGTGGCGTCGGTGAGGTGCGCCGAGAGGCACCCCGGGACGTCGAAGGGGGGCTTGGGGACGGGGCCGAAGACCATCACCTGGGGTC
Source organism: Acidimicrobiales bacterium (assembly GCA_049514295.1). Taxonomy (GTDB): domain Bacteria; phylum Actinomycetota; class Acidimicrobiia; order Acidimicrobiales; family RAAP-2; genus Bog-473. The sequence goes on along the minus strand of JBEKVF010000328.1, from coordinate 2,326 downwards.
CGAGGCTGCGGATGTCGCTGACCTCCTGCCCGAGACCGGAGAGCCAGACGGGGCTGTAGGGGGTGAAGTTGTAGATGTCGGTGTAGTGCCGCGCGACGCCGAGCACGACGAGTGCGGGATGGATGGCCGCGATCTGGCTGAGCACGTCGGCGCGCCACTCGTCACACTCGGTGAACGTCCGCCCGAGCTCGGGGCTGAAGATGGGCAGCGGGAACGGCGGGCAGGTGGCCTTCGTCCAGGTGATCAGCCGCCAGCCGAACTTTTCCGCCGCCTGTTCCACAGCGGGGAACCACATTGCGGCGTGGGAGTCGCCGAAGAGCACCACCGTGGTGCTCGCGGTCGTGTCGCCGAAGACGCAGGGCCGCAGTGACGTGTCGGTGTAGCTGTCGAGGCAGCCGTCGACGAAGACGGGCGGTTCGTCGGCGTTGGCGTCCGGCAGGCTCGGCTCCAGGTTGGCAGGCACGTCCGGGACCCTGAGGGAGCGGGCCACCTGTGCGTTGATCGCAGCCGTTTGCCGGTACAGCTGCGACAGCACCGGGTCGGCCGCCGCCGCCGGCGCCTGTGCCTTGGTCGACGCACGGAGTGCAGCCGACGCCACGGGCGCGTGCCCGCTTCCGGTGAGGCTTGGCAGCGACAGCACGGACAGCACGCAGGCGCCGACGGCGGCGAACGTCAGGGCGGCACCGAGCCTGAGGCTGCGGCTCGGTGCGGTCGACAGCCAGGTGGACAGACGCACGGGGCGCTCGACGAGTACGAAGGTGGCCGTCGCGACGACGAAGCTGATCGCGGCGACGGAGAGGTTCTGTGCGAGCGAGAGCGCGTGGCCCAGTGCGACGGGCACGAGGATCAGCATCGGCCAGTGCCACAGGTACCAGGAGTAGGAGACCCGGCCGACGACCTGCATGGGCGAGGTCCGCAGGATCTGCACCGGTCCGTGCATGGGGCGCGGACCGGTGCCGGCAGCGATGATGGCTGCCGCCCCGAGGACCGGCACGAGCGCTGCGGTCCCGGGGAACGGCGTGCTGGACGTGAAGGTCGTCACGGACCACACCACCAGACCGAGGCCGATCCACCCCAGCAGCGGCCGGCCGCGCATCCGGCCGATGAGCGGGGCGCCGAGCGCGATCAGGCCACCGACCGCCAACTCCCAGGCCCGCGTCGGCAGCGAGAAGAAGGCCCATGGCTCGGAGGCATTGGTCAGCCAGATGGAGAAGGCACACGAGGTCACGGCGATGACGCCGAGGACGGCCGCCGCGGTGGCGCGCGAGGGCGGGCGCTCGTGACGCGAGGAGCGGCGGCGCCACGCGAGCGAGGCAAAGAGGAGCACCGCCGGCCAGATCAGGTAGAACTGCTCCTCCACGCCGAGCGACCAGTAGTTCTGGAACGGCGAGGGTGCGGCGGACGCCGTCAGGTAGTTCGTCTGGAGCAGGGCGAAGTGGTAGTTGCCGACATAGAGCGCGCAGGCCACGCCGTCCTTGAGGACCAAGCGTGCCGTCAGCGGCGGGAGGATGGCGGCCGAGGCGATCGCCGTCACCGCGAGGACCAGGAACGAGGCCGGCAGCAGGCGGCGGATGCGCCGCCCGTAGAACCCACTGAAGGAGAGGCGGCGGCGGTCGTGGACCTCGCGCCAGAGATGGTCCGTGATCAGGTAGCCCGAGATCACGAAGAAGACGTCCACCCCGACGTACCCGCCGGGCAGCGCGCCCACATGGGCGTGGTAGAGCACCACGGCGAGGATGGCGACGGCGCGGAGACCCTCGATGTCCTTGCGGAACACGCGCTGCCGTGGCCGGCGAGTCAGGAGGTCAGCCTGCGGTCGGACCTCCTGATCAACCCCCATCGGCACTCCTCGGGGAACGTAGCACCGGGCCGACCAGCCGGGGAGGGGTGGCCCCAAGGGGACCATCGGCTCTAGTCCGGGAAGTGGGTACGGGAGACACTGCAGGTGGCACCGAGGAGGTGGTTATGAGGTTCCGCGATCGGGTGGATGCGGGTCGCCACCTGGCCGAGGTGGTGGAGCGTGCCGCCGTGGGGGACGGCGATGTCGTCGTGCTCGGGCTACCCCGTGGCGGGGTGCCAGTCGCCTTCGAGGTGGCGCAGGCCCTTGGAGCGCCGCTCGACGTCATCGTCGTGCGGAAGCTGGGGGTGCCCTTTCAGCCCGAGCTCGCCATGGGAGCCATCGGCGAGGGGGGAGTGCGGGTCGTGAACGAAGAGGTGATGCACTCCTCGGCCCTCGACATCGGCGATATCGAGGCGGTCGAGCGGAAGGAGCGCGTCGAGCTGGAGCGGCGCGCCCGACAGTACCGAGGCGACCGACCGCGGCTGC
>JBEKVF010000327.1:0-3723 GCA_049514295.1 Acidimicrobiales bacterium | reverse complement strand
CCGGCCGCCCCCAGCCCCACGATGCCCAAGAACACTCGGCGTCCGACGGCAATCCGCTGCTGGGCGTCCTGACGATCCGGGCCCGAGCGCTTGGCAGACACGCACCAAGCCTAGGGACGCCGGTAGAGAATGAGGTATCGCCCGTGCCACCCCAGACGCAGGCGCTACTCCATCACCAGCTATGAACCACGCATCCGGCGGGCCAAGACCAGGTGATTGAGCAGGATCAGCTGCACCATCGCAGAGTGGCTCACCTCGACCGCCTTCTGGCGGGCCCGCCTTGTGCAGCATCAGCTTCGACCTCACGAGGGAGCACGCGTTGGGTCGTAATGGCCGGAGGGCGGCGAAAGTAGTCTCACGACTCGTGACGCTCGAAGCGAAGATCCTCACGGTCTCCGAGTCGGTGAATCGCGGGACCCGGGAAGACCGGTCGGGTGCCGCCCTGGCCGAGGTGCTGACGACCCACCGCTTCTCGGTGGTCGAGCGGCAGGTCGCGCCCGACGGCATCGGGCCCGTTTCGGAGGCCCTGACCCTCCTCGCCCAGGACTTCGCCGGCCTCGTCGTGACGACGGGCGGCACGGGTTTCTCTCCCACCGACCTCACCCCGGAGGCCACACGCCGGGTCATCACCCGGGAAGCTCCCGGGCTCGCCGAGGCCATGCGGGCGGCCAGCCCACTCGGACGCCTGTCCCGTGGCGTCGCGGGGACGATCGACGGCTGCCTCGTCCTCAACACCCCGGGCTCGCCAAGAGGTGCCGTCGAATCGCTCGAGGCGATCATCGACGTCCTGCCCCATGCACTGGAGCTCCTGGCCGGTGGTCACCCCCACTGAGGTGCTCCGTGCCCTATCGATGGCGACAGACGTTGGGTCGTGCCCACGAGGCAATGTGAACCCTTGACACCCACCCAGCTACGAGCGTTCTCCACCGTCGTCAGGCTTGGCTCGGTGAAGGAGGCCGCCGCGGAGCTCGGCGTGTCGGAGGCCGCGGTGTCGCTGCACTGCAGCCAGCTTCGCAAGGAATTTAGCGACCAGCTCTTCACGCGCACCGGAAGTGGACTCGCGTTCACACCAGGTGGTCTGCGGCTGGCCAGCCGGGCCATGGAAATGCTGGGACTGCAGGAGCGGACGATCCGCGAGGTCAGCCAGGCCGGAGCCGGCAAGCGGCTCATGCGCGTGGCCGCGTCCAGCCTGTTCGCCGAGCATGCCGCCCCGGGGCTCATCGAGCTGTTCGCCAGTCGGGCCTCCGACCTAGATGTCGAGCTGAGCGTCTGCAACACGCAGGCGTTCGAGCACCTGCTGACGACGCGTGCCGTCGACGTGGCGATCGGTCCCAAGCCAAAGCAGCTGCCCGAGACCCTCACCTCCAAGCCCTTCATGAACTACCAGATCGTGATCGTCTGCGGCCCGGGCCATCCCCTGGCCAACGCGCAGACGCGGCCCTCGCAGTTGCGGGAGCAGACCTGGCTGCTCGGGCCGTCGGCGGCCGGAGACGACACCGTCGTCCGGTCGATGCTGCGCCGGTTCGACGTGCCCGACGACCGTCAGCGCATCTTCCAGAGCCACGCCGCCGCGCTCGAGGAGACACAACGCAACAGCGGCATCTGCCTCGCGCTGTCCTTCGCCGTGGCGGACGCGGTCGGCGGAGGGTCGCTGGTCCGTATCTCGGGACCGGGCGTCAGCGGCGACGGGACGTGGAGTGCTATGACGCTGCCCGACCACACGGTGCTGCCCGCTGCGGCGGAGCTCACCCGGTTCATCACGACGCCGCGTGCGATTCAGGCCATGATGCGTGGCTCGGGCATCAACATCGGCCGCTTCCGTCCCTCTGTCTACGTCACGCTCTGGAGCTGAGCCGGCCGCTCTGGTCCTCGCCGGCCGATTGCGAACGTGTCAGCCGCGTGTGGCCTCATCCGACGCCGCCAGGAGCGCCTGGTAGTCCTCCCACGTGTCGACGTCGCGCGGGATAGGGCCCGCGACCCTTGCCTCGATGACGGGGTAGCGCCCTGATTCGAGTAGCTTCCAGACGGCCTTGTCGCCGTGCAGCTCCAGGAGCTCGCCGAACACCTGGAGGCCGAACCAGAACGGGTGACCCCGCCCGTCCTCGTAGAGGGTGACGCCGAGCGGAGCGCCCTTGGCCGTGCGCACCAGCGTCGCCACGACGGCGGGCGACACATCCGGCTGGTCGCCCAACAGGAGCACCACGCCATCCGAGCGCTCGTCGACCGCACCCATGGCCGCACCGATGGAGGAGGAACACCCGGCCGTGTAGTTGACGTTCTCGACGACATGGCAGCCCTCGAAGTCGATGCGATCGCGCACTTCTTCGGACGCCCCGCCGATCGTCACCAGCAACTGGTCGAACCCGCACCGGCGCGCCATGGCGAGCGTGACGTCGAGGAGCGGCCTGCCCTTGTAGGGCAGGAGTTGCTTCGGCTGGCCCAGGCGGCTCGACCCGCCCGCCGCCAGCACCAGCCCGGTGACGAACATCTCGCCTACGCCGGTGCCCACTGGTCCCGGCAGGCGGTGCTGCAGAACCAGTGCAGGACCCCGTCGACCTCGCGGTGTGGCGTGTCCGGGCCGACGACGACGGTCATTCCGCACACGGGGTCGACCTCCTCTCTCGGCGTCGCCTTGTGCGCCGCCACTTGCAGCCCCTCCTTGCGGATGGCACGGACCACCCCGGCCATGATCGACAGTGCGATCTCCCCGGGCGTCTTCGCCCCGATCTCCAGGCCGGCGGGCGTGTGCACGCGCGCCCGCTCCGCCTTCGACAGTCCCATCCCGTCGAGCACCGCATCACCGCGGCGCTTGCTCGCCACCAGCCCGATGTACGGCACGTCGGCATCGAGCGCAGCTCGGATCGACTCGGCCTCGTCACGGCCGTGGGTGCTGATGATCACCACGACCGCCTCCTCCGGCCGTTGCCCGTCGAGCGTCCGGACGGAGGCGAACGCGAAGCCGAGTTGCTCCGCCAGGGCGATGACCGCGTCGGCGATGGGCGTCTCGCCGACTACGTAGAGCACCGGGGCCGGGAGGTGCGGCTCGAGGAAGATCTCGATCGCCCCACCCGAGAGGCAGGGGTTGACGACGACCTGCGCGCCCGGCAACTCCGGGAATTCCTCCGCACCTTCGGGAAGGATCCGGAGCAGCATCGGCTCGCCCTCCTGCAGGACCCGCAGCGCGGCGGAGCGGACCGACTCCCCGGCGCACTGCCCGCCGACGAACCCCTCAATGGTGCCGTCGCCCAGGATGATGGCGTCATCCCCCGGTCGGGTCGACGTCGGCGCCTGCGCCCGCACGACCATGGCGTAGACGAAGGGCACGCGCTCAGCCTGGAGCTCGTTCGAGCGTGCAGCCATGCCATGCATCATGGTGGCCTCCTCAATAGGGCGGGGAGGGATTCCCCCGCATTGCATCCCAAACCCGCGACGGGGTCAACGGCATGTCGACGTGGTGAACACCGAGTGGCCGCAGCGCGTCGACCACCGCGTTGACGATGGCCGCCGGCGATCCGACGGTGGCCGACTCCCCGATGCCCTTGGCCCCGATGGGGTGGTGCGGCGACGGCGTCACCGTGAACCCCGTCTCCCACGTCGGGACCTCTAGTGCAGTCGGCAGCAAGTAGTCCATCAACGAGGCCCCGAGGCAGTTCCCCTGGTCGTCGAAGGCCAGGATCTCCATCAGGGCCATGCCCACCCCGTCGGTCAGGCCCCGGTGCACCT
>JBEKVF010000326.1:0-3724 GCA_049514295.1 Acidimicrobiales bacterium | reverse complement strand
CGGCCGACGGGCAATGCACCGGCCGGCCGCCTCATAAGGTCACGTCCGTGAGGATCGAGATCGTCGCAGTGGGCACCGAGCTGCTGTTGGGCCAGATCGCCGACACCAATTCGGCCTGGCTGGGCGACCGGCTGGCCGCCAACGGCGTGGCCTCGCACTTCCACCAGGCCGTGGGCGACAACCACAGCCGCATCACCCTGGCGCTGCGGACCGCGCTGGCGCGCAGCGACGGCGTCATCATGTGCGGCGGTCTCGGGCCCACCCAGGACGACATCACCCGCGAGGCCATCGCCGAGGTGATGGGCGTCGAGCTCCTCCGGGACCAGGCCATCGTCGACCTGATCGCCGGCTTCTTCGAGGCGAGGGGCCGCACCATGTCGGCCAACAACGCGCGCCAGGCCGACGTGCCGCAGGGCGCCACGGTGATCCCGCAGGTGGGCGGCACGGCGCCCGGTCTCATCTGCCCGGTGGGCAACAAGGTGGTCTACGCGGTCCCAGGCGTCCCCTACGAAATGGCCGAGATGTTCGACCGCGCCATCCTGCCCGACCTGCGCGCCCGCATGGCCGAGGCCGGCGAGGAGGGAGTGATCGCCAGCCGCGTGCTGCGCACGTGGGGAGCGAGCGAATCCGGTCTCGCCGAGTCGCTCCAGGACCGCATCGACGTGCTCGATGCGGGCGGCGACGTGACGCTCGCCTTCCTCGCCTCGGGCATCGAGGGGATCAAGGTGCGTATCACGGCCCGGGCGCGCACGCTCGATGACGTCACCGCGCTGCTCGACAAGGAGGAAGTCGAGGTGCGCCGCGCCATCGACGAGCGCCTCGGCGACATCGTCTTCGGCGTCGACGACGAGTCCATGGAGGTCGCCGTCGCGGCACGCCTGATCGCGCGCGGCCTCACCTTCGGCGTCGCCGAGTCACTCACGGGCGGCCTGATCGCCTCCCGGCTGGTCAACGTGCCGGGAGCCTCGGCATGGTTCCGCGGCGGCGTGGTGGCGTACGACTCGCAGGTCAAGTTCGACGTCCTGGGGGTGCCCACCGGGCCGGTGGTCACCGAGCCGGCCGCGGCGGCCATGGCCGAGGGCGCCGCCCGGGTCACCGGGGCCGACGTGGGCCTCGGCATCAGCGGGGTGGCCGGGCCCGACGAGCAGGAGGGCGTGGCGCCCGGGACGATCTTCGTGGGCCTGTCGTTCCCCGGCGCGCCCACCCAGACCCGACAGTTGCGGGTCCCCGGGGATCGTGAGCGCGTGCGCCAGTACGGGGCCATTTCAGCCCTTGACCTGCTGCGACGCGCACTCGACGCCCACATCGCCTGAGCGCCCGCGTTCACAGGAACCCCACAGCGGGGTCACACTGGACGGGGAGTCGGTAGCGCGACCCTGTGATGGCAGGGAGGTATGACAAGTGAAGATCGACAATGGACCGCGCGTCCTGGTGGTGGATGACGAGCCCTCGATCGTCGACGCGGTGGCGACGTCGCTGCGTTACGAGGGGTTCACCGTCGACGAGGCGATGACCGGCCGCAAGGCCCTTGCCCAGGCCCAGGAGGACCCGCCCGATCTCGTGATTCTCGACGTGATGCTGCCCGACCTCGACGGCCTCGAGGTGACCCGGCGCCTGCGTGCCGACGGGCTGCGGGTGCCCGTCCTCTTCCTCACGGCCCGGGACACGTTGTCGGACAAGCTGGCCGGGCTCACCGTTGGCGGTGACGACTATGTCACCAAGCCCTTCGCTCTCGCCGAGGTGATCGCCCGGGTGCATGCCATCCTGCGCCGTACCGGCTACGAGCCCGAGGACGACGGCATCCTTCGCTTCTCCGACGTCGAGCTCGACGAGAGCGCGCACGAGGTGCGCCGCGCCGGGAACCCGATCAACCTCACGGCGACGGAGTTCAACCTGCTGCGCTACTTCATGCTCAACCCGCGCCACGTGCTCTCGAAGGCGCAGATCCTCGACCACGTCTGGCACTACGACTTCGGCGGCGACGGGAACGTGGTCGAGACCTACGTCAGCTACCTGCGCAAGAAGCTCGAGAAGTTCGGGCCGCCGCTCATCCACACCATCCGTCTGGTCGGCTACACGCTGAGGGAGCCCGAGTCCGCCAACGGAGCAGCCTGAGTGTCCCTGCGGCTCCGGCTTCTGCTTGCTGTCGGGGCCATCGCGATCATCGCGTTGGTCGTCGCCGATTTCGCCACGTACTCGGCGCTGCGCTCGTCCCTCTACAACCAAGTCGATCAGGAGCTGGCGCAACACCCCGCCCGCGTTGAAGTCGATCCCACGACTGGCAACGTCGTGTGCCCGTCGCCGCAGAGTGGCGTCGGCGGGGGTCCCGTGGACAACGGGGGCGCACCGGGAGGTGGAAGCGGTGGCGCCAACGGAGGGGGCGGGTTCCCCAACATCTTCGGCATCAGCTACATCTCCGTCGTCAAGCAGAGCGGCGCCGTCGTCGACGGTCTCGAGTGCCCCGCCTACGTCGGCGATCATCCGTACCGTCCGCAGCTGCCGGCACAGATCAGCGGGTTCTCGACGCAGCCGGACAGCACACAGGTGGCCTACTTCACGACGGGATCGATAGCCTCGGACGGGCCCTCTTTCCGGGTACGGGCCCAGAAAGTCCAAGGGGGAACCTTCAACGGGGACGTGCTCGTGCAGGCACAGACGCTCGTCGACCAGACCAGCACCCTGCACACGCTCTTCCTCATTGAGCTCGCGGTGACGGCCGGCGCGCTGGTGTTCGCCCTCGCAGCAGGGTGGTGGCTGGTTCGCCTCGGACTGCGGCCCTTGGAGGACGTCGAGCGGACGGCTGAATCCATCGCCGCGGGAAACCTCGACCAGCGGGTCCCCGGCGCGGAGCAGTCAACCGAGGTCGGCCGCCTGGCCCGGGCACTCAACGTCATGCTCGAGCGGATCCAGGCCGCGTTCTCCGCCCGGCTCGCCTCCGAGGCGCGCCTGAAGGAGTCCGAGCATTACCTCCGCCAGTTCGTGGCTGATGCTTCGCACGAGCTGCGGACGCCCATCGCCGCGGTGTCGGCGTACGCCGAGCTGTTCGAGCGGGGGGCTGCCGCGCACTCCGATGACCTGCCTCGTGTGGTGTCGGGCATCCGGACGGAGACCGCACGGATGGACCGTCTCGTCACCGACCTGCTCACCCTCGCCCGGCTGGACGAGGGTGTGCCCATGGAGAAGGCCCCTGTCGAGCTGGTGTCGCTGGCGTCGGAGGCCGTGCGCACCGCCACCGCCGTCGGGCCCGAGTGGCCGGTGCGGTTCTGGGCCTCGCGGCCAGTGGAGGTGATCGGGGACAAGGACCGCCTGCGCCAGGTGGTCGACAACCTGCTCGCCAACGTCAGGGCGCACACGCCTCCGGGGACGACGACGACCGTGCGGGTGGACCAGGTCGGGGACCAGGCCGAGGTGGAGGTGCGTGACAGCGGGCCCGGCGTGCCCGCCGAGGAGGCCCGTCGCGTCTTCGAGCGCTTCTACCGGGTCGACCCGGCGCGGGCGCGCACGACCGGTGGCAGCGGCCTGGGCCTCTCCATCGTGGCGGCCATCGTGGCTGCGCACGGGGGCACCGTCTCGGCGGCATCATCACCGGGGCAAGGCATGACCGTGACCGTGCGCATCCCGATGAGCACGTTGACTCAGGACCAGGACCAGGACCAGGACCAGGACCAGGACCAGGACCAGGACCAGGACCAGGACCAGGACCAGGACCAGGACCAGGACCGGG
>JBEKVF010000325.1:0-3737 GCA_049514295.1 Acidimicrobiales bacterium | reverse complement strand
CCGCCGGCATCTGCTGTTCTACGGAGCCGACATGCTCCAGCGACCGATCGGCCTTCCACTCGCGCATTGGCCGGCGAGCGCGACCGGCAAAGGCGAGCTTCCGGAGGTCCTCCAAACCTGGCGGGACTTCCACGACGAGCTCACCTGATCAGCCGCTTTCGTAGCGAACAGGGTCGCTCACATCACCCTGACTGTCGTGGAACGAACCGCGTGGCTCTCCTGCGCTCTCTCCCCGGGCCGTTCGAACGGGGTGATTCGGATGGCTCCCCGCAACGTTGGACTACGTCAGCCGTTGGTCGAGGTCAGCGTCGAACGGGCTGGACGGGTCAGCTGACTCCTGTTGCGCCCGGTTCGGGAGTGCGGCCAGGACGACCAGGCCTGCCACTGCCACGACCACGGACGCAACGACAAGGCCGAGGTCCATGCCCGACACGAAGCCCTGCCGGGCGGCGCCGGCCAGAGCGACGCCGGCTTTGCCCGGGACATGCGTGGCGACGGCCAGCGCACCACCAAGAGAGCCCAGGATGAGCTTGTCGATGCTCGCGGGAATCGATTGGTGCGCCAGCAGGGGAGTCATGAAGTTCTGGTAGCGGATGTTGAGGGCCGTTCCGATGACGGCGACGCCCAATGCGCCGCCGAGCTGCATGGATGTGTCACTGGTGGCAGAACCAACCCCGGCATCCGCTCTCGGCAGGGAGCCCATGACGGACTCGGTGGAGGGTGCGAGACCCAGGCCTACCCCGACGCCGATGCATACGAGCCATGGCACGGCGTCCCGATACGTGCCGTGCACGGTGGTCCGTGAAAGGAGCCCGAGTCCGACGGCCACGAGGAGAAGGCCGCCGGCAACCACCGGCTTGGTGCCGAATCGCCGGGCGACGATGACCGACAGCGGTGCGGCGACCAGTAGGACGAGGGCGATGGGACCGATTGCCAACCCCGTCTTGAGAGGGTCGAAGCCGAGGCAGAACTGCAGGTATTGGGTGAAGAGAAAGAACAAGCCCAGCAAGGCAAACAGGAGCAGCGCCAACGAAGCGATGGCTGTGCTGTAGCGACGGTTGCCGAAGAACTCCAGGGGAAGCAGGGGATGATCGATGCTTCGCTCCCACACGACGAAGAACGCGATCACCACGACCGAGCTGGCAAGGGCGCCGACGACGAGCGGCGAGGTCCAGGTCCGGTTGGGAGCCTCGATGATCGCCCACAAGAGGAGCCCTATTCCCACCATCGACAGTCCGGCGCCCAACGGGTCGGGCCGCCTCGCGTGCGGGCTCTTCGAGTTCGGGACGAGAAAAGCGGTTGCGACGAGCCCGAAGGCAGCGATGGGCACGTTGATGAGGAAGACCGAACCCCACCAGAAGTGGACGAGCAGGAGGCCACCCAGCATCGGTCCGATGGCGACCCCGAGCCCGGCGGTTCCGGACCATATGCCGATCGCCCGGGCCCGGTCCCGATCTGCGGTGAACACATTGGTCAGGATCGACAACGTGCAGGGCATGAGGGCAGCCGCCCCCACCCCCATCATGGCCCGGGCGGCGGTCAGCCGGTCCGGAGTGCCGGACCAAGCCGCCAGGGCGGATCCGGCACCGAAGACGACGAGCCCGCACATGAACACCCATTTGCGTCCGACCCGATCGCCCAGTGCCCCGAATGTCAGGAGCAGACCGGCGAAGAAGATGGCAAAGGCATCCACGATCCACTGCAGCTGTGTCGAGGTCGCGTGCAGACTGCGGACGATTGAGGGCAACGCGACGTTGAGGATCGTGTTGTCATCTATGAAGGAACGCGGTTTGTCAAGAGGGTGCCGAAGGCTCCTTGGGCAGCTCCTGTTCTCCAGATAACGCTGAGGTTTGACCGATGGGCGCGCCGAAGCAGACCCTTTTGCTCCGTCGCATCGAGCAGGGCGGTCAAGGCCGGCCGGAGGCTGCCCGTAGGGGAAGCCTTGACGGCCTGTTCAGTTGTTCTTCACACCATGGAGTGCGAAGCCCGGCAGGGCTTCGTGGTCGTCCCCTCGTGATGCCGTGACGGGAACGCGTTGCGGTCCATCTCCAAAGCCAGTTGGTGCTGGCAGGGCAACCCGAGAAGTCGGGTGCCGGTCATCTGTCCGTCGCGAGAAGCGACATGGAGTGGTTCGGCCGCAACCCGGTGGGCTCAATCAAGCCCGCGGTCTCGCCGCAATGCGGGAGCCATGACAACTGGCGAGCTCGCACCGGGTTGCGTCCGTCCCGGTTCTCACCCCGTCCCAGCCAGGCAACGGATCTCGCCGTCGCGCAGGCCGTAGTAGACGAGGATGAGAAGTTTGCGGGCCGCCGCCACTCGCCCGATCTGGGTGCCCCGGCGTTCGCCCACCCGTCGATGGTGGGCCCGAATAGGCGTGTCGCCGCGTTGGTGGGCCACCGCCTCGACGGCGGCCCAGCGCACGAGACGGGACCCCTGCTTGGTGATGTGGCCTCGGCGGACCGTGACGTCGGATTCCTTGTGGGTCGGGGTCAGCCCGGCCCAGCTGGAGAGGTGGCGGGCGCTCTTGAACCTTGCGATGTCCCCGATCTCGGCCACGAAGACCGAAGCCAGCACCGGACCGACGCCGGGAATGGCCTGGACGGCGTGGTAGCCGAGGTCACCAGCGAAGTAGGGAGCGGTCTGCTCCTCGAGCATGGCGATCTCGCGACTGACGTGCTCGATCAGGTCCCGCAACGATTCGACACGCACCCGGTAGGCGTCGCCCAGATGCACCTCGTCGAGGAGGACCTGGCCTCCGACTCCGAAGAGGTCGGTCATGGGCACGGCCACACCCTCTTTGGCCAAGACGGCGTGGACTTGTGACTTGAGGTTCGTGCGCAGGTGGACGAGCTTGGCCCGATAACGGATGTGCTCACGGAGCTCACGCAGGGGTGGCGGGGCGATCCAGGCCTCAGCCAGGCGTCCCAAGCGCAACAGGTCAACGAGATCGGTGGCGTCGCGCTCGTCGTTCTTCACTCGCCGGTTGCCCCAGTTGTTGCCGAGCGGATGGGCCAGGTGCACCGTGCCCCCGCACTCTTGGATCACGTCAGCCGCCCAGTACCAGCCGTAGGTCGCTTCGAGGATCACCTCGGGATGCTCACCGGCCTTGGCCAGCTCGGCCGCCAAGACAACCGGATCGTTGTCGATCCGGACCGTGTCGAGCGTCTCTCCTGCCCCGTTGCGCCGCACGATCACGCTGCGGCGCCGGTGCAGATCGATGCCGACATATTGTGTTTGCTGTTCCACGGGAGTCTCCTTCTGTCGTTTGCGGGTTGGTTTCGTCACCCCAAGTGTGCTCTGCACACTTGGTCCCGGGCGACGGGAGGACTCCCGCGGGCTCTTCGTCTTTGTTCGATCGATCTGGGTCACGGTCCTCGTAGTCACGAGTTCGCTCCCTGCTCTCGGCGTCCCAGCCGGTGCGCTCACCGGAGCTCGTCACGCGGGAGCTGCGCTGCGCTCCTTCATCACATCAAGCCCCTTTTGATTGCTCGGGAATGCAGACAGCGGGCAGAACAGTGATGAGTCACTCGAGTGAGGACATGCTCTTATCAGGCCACGCGTCGGCAGAGTGGTTGTCCCGGACCGTGGGTCGGCGAGTCGCCGGAAAGTCAGCCCCGAAGGGCGACAGCTATGGGGTGAGCCAGACCCACGGTCCGAGGTTCAGCCGCGAGGCAGGTAGCGGTCCACCTCGCGGGCGACGTAGCGCTTGAGGAGACGGATGACGTCTCGCTTGGAGC
>JBEKVF010000324.1:0-3742 GCA_049514295.1 Acidimicrobiales bacterium | reverse complement strand
GTAGGACGTCACCCGATCGAGGTGCTCGGCTGTCACGAGTGGCCCCATCATCGATGTCGGGTCGCTGCCGGGGCCGACGACGACATCCCCGATCCTGGACGAGATCGCATCGACGAGCGGGTCAGCAACGGATCCGACCGCGACGACGATTGAGATCGCCATGCATCGTTCCCCCGCCGATCCGTAGGCCGCCGATACCGCGGCGTCGGCGGCGGCATCCACGTCGGCGTCGGGCATGACGACCATATGGTTCTTGGCGCCGCCCAGGGCCTGCACACGCTTGCCGTTGCGAGTGCCGGTTTCGTAGACGTGACGCGCCACCGGCGTGCTGCCGACGAATGACACCGCGTCGACACCGGGGTGGCCCAGCAGCGCGTCCACCGCCTCGACGTCGCCGTGCAGCACGTTGAAGACCCCGTCCGGGAATCCTGCCTCCTGCACCAACTCGGCGAGCAGCAGCGACGGTGATGGATCCTTCTCGGAGGGCTTCAGTATGAACGCATTGCCACACGCAAGAGCATTCGCCATCATCCACAGGGGAACCATGACGGGGAAGTTGAAGGGCGTGATGCCGGCGACCACCCCGACCGGATGGAGGACCGTGTGGACGTCGACCCCCTTTGACACCTCGGAGCTGTGGGAGCCCTTGAGCATCTGGGGTACACCACATGCGAACTCGACGCACTCGAGTCCGCGCGCCACTTCGCCGGCGGCATCCGTCAGGACCTTTCCGTGCTCCTGGCTGACGAGCGCCGCCAACTCCCCGCGGTGGGCCACGATGAGCTCTCTCAGGCGGAACAGCATGTCGGTGCGCTGGCCCAGCGGCGACTGCTGCCACCGGCTGGCAGCATCGACCGCGCACTGCACGACGTCGTCGGTCTCGGCGGCCGATGCCAGGGCAACCGTCTTGGTCTGCACACCGAGGGCGGGGTCGAAGACCGGCGCGACACGTCCCGACGTTCCCGGGGTTCGACGACCGCCGACCCAGTGCTCTATGGAACCCACGTCGCTGCCTCCGACCATCCTTCCTCCTTGGTTGCCGAGGGTGCCCAGCCGGAACCAGCATGCTCACACGGCAGGGCCAGTGGGGCCAGAGGGCGATCGCCGGCTCCGACCGATCCGCCCTGCGGGGGCACAGGGCCGACGTAAGCGAACACTTGCTTATCCTAGGCAGGGTGCCGCTATTCTGACCGCGTGCGCTCGCCCACTGTGACCGGTCGACGACGTGTCGCAAGGGGGACCGGTGGCTAGGGAGGCAGCTCGGCGCGGGTCGACCGGTACGAAGCCGCAGCGTCGTCTCAAGGCGGACGCCCGCAGGAGCTCGATCCTCGAAGCCGCCCGGATCGCCTTCAGCAAGACCGGCGATGTGAACGGGACGACGGTGAAGGTCATCGCTGAACACGGCGGGATCAGCGAAGGCGTCATCTATCGACATTTCGAGAGCAAGGATCAGCTGTTCTACGAGGCGGTGGTGGATCCACTACGGAAGGCCGTGGACAACATCGTCGCGGCCAGCGACTTGGTGGACGGGAATATCCCCCTCACCCCCCAACAGCAATTGGAAGAGCTCAACGGGCTCTACGGTCAGCTGATCTCCACCCTGGAGGAGACCCTGCCACTACTCGGTCTTGTGCTGTTCGGCGATCCGAAGATGGCCAAGCGCTTCTTTGACGAGCACTTTGTGGTCGCCATGGACCGGTTGGCGGATGCCTGGCGTCAGCTCACGGACCGCTACGGATTGCAGTTCGAAGCACCCGACATCTCGGCTCGGGCGGTGATGGGGATCGCCCTCATGCTGGCTATCGAGGGCCATCACGACAAGGACTTCGACGCCGACCGCGCCACCGCGCTGGCGAGCAAAGGCACGATGAACGGTTTCTTCCCCCTGTCTGCTGCGACTCGTCAACGCCACTGACTCACACTCGCACCATGGCAATCGCAACGGTCAACGAGCGCTGAGGAGCGGAACGGCAGCCGACGTGGCACCCTCGCAATCGGATGAAAGCGCCATCGAGCGCTTCCCCTGCCCCTTCACCGCCCGCGCCTGGTGGGCTGGCGAGCTCGTCGCCCAGTCCGCCTCGACGGTCCGCGTGGAGCTAGCGGGACAGCCACCCTTCCTCTTCTTCCCCATGGAGGACATACAGCTCGGGGGGTTTCATCGCGATGAGAGCGCGGGCGCCCCGTTTCCGGTCGAGGGGGGCGAAGTGTGGAGCACGGAAGCACCCACCGGTGCGCCCGCGATCGCGACCGCGAACTGGGAGCGTCCCGACGTCGATGCCGTCGAAGGTGTGGGCCTTCTCCACACCTTCACGAAAGGTCCGACGCAGCACCAGTGGCTGGCGGGCCTCGCCACCTTCGATCATCGAAGGGTCGTCGTCGAGCTCGTGGACCCCATGGGGGACGGTGATCCGCAGGCGGTCACCGTCAAGCGATTCCCCACGTGGGGGGACGCCTCGCAGCTGATCGACATCCTCAATATCACGCCTGACGGCGAGCGCCGGTACACCGGCACTGCCCGGGCCAGCCACGTCCGTCCCGTCGTGGAGGGGAGCCAGATGCTCGCGCAGGCCATCGTGGCCGCCGGTCGTCACTGTCCAGGCCGCCGTGCCGTCTCCGCGCACATGGTCTTCACGCGGCCGGCCGATGCGGCGCAGCCGTTGAGCTTCGCCCTCGAGGAAGTGAGCACAGGAAAGTCATTTGCGACTCTTGGCATTGATGTACACCAGCTGGACCGGCGATGCGCCACCGCGACGCTGCTGCTGGACGTCACGGCGCCCGATCTCATTCACCACGCCGTCGCCCCGCCCGATGTGCCCGGCCCCTATGCATGCGAGCCCTACGACATGTCGGTGACCGGGCGGGACATACGTGTGGTCGACGGGGCATACACGGACGACCCCGATGCACCGGTCGGGCCCCCGGTCGTCGATGCGTGGGTGCGGTTCCGTCATGTCCCGGATGATCCGTACCTGCATGCGGGCCTGCTGGCCCAGTTCACGGGGCACATGTCCATCGCTGCTGCCATGCGCCCGCATCAAGGGGTAGGTCAGCACCAGGCCCACCGCACGATCTCGACCGCGATCAACGCCATCAGCCTGTCCCTTCACGCCGATGTCCACGCCGACCGGTGGATGCTCTATCACCACGTGTCGACGTTCGCCGGCGACGGCATGACCCGCTCGGAGTGCCGTGTGCACGACGAGGAGGGCCACCTCCTGGCCTCGTTCTCCGTGGACGCCATGGTCCGGGCCTTCGAACGGCAGGCTGCACCACCCGACGATCGGAGAACGCTGTGAGCTTGACCACCGGACGAGGACCATTGAGCGCCAACCCAGCCGGGCGCTTCAACAAGACCGTGCCCTCGGGGCTGGTCTATGTGGAACCCTTCCCACGTCGTGTCCGCGGCGTCAGCGCCGGGAGGACCGTGCTGGACAGCGAGCGGGTGCTGCTGGTGCACCGTCCCGCACAGCCCCCGACCTACGCCTTCCCGTCCGGTGATGCGACCGAGGTCCGGAGTGAAGTCGAGCCCGAAGCTGACGGCTACGTCCGGGTCGGGTGGGATGCGGTGGACTCCTGGTACGAAGAGGAGGAGCAAGTCTTCGTGCATCCCCGGAACCCCTACCATCGGGTCGACTGCGTCCCGACGGCTCGCCGGCTACGCGTCGAGCTGGCTGGCGTCGTCGTCGTGGACACCACGGAGACCATCGGCGTGTACGAGACCTCCCTGGCGCCTCGTCTGTAC
>JBEKVF010000323.1:0-3759 GCA_049514295.1 Acidimicrobiales bacterium | reverse complement strand
TGCGGGGCCGCCCACTCCCCCAGCTCCTGCCGGACCGCCGGCGGCTGCTGGCCGACGTGACGACCGGCGACCCGCGCCGTACTCGGGCCCTCGACGGGGAGATCGGCTGGGCCAAGGCGCGGCTCGTGGCCCCGGACCGCTACGAGGCCGAGGCGCGACGGCACCGGCGGCGGCCGGGCATCGGACCCGAGCAGGTGGCGGACGCGTACGCCCACTCCGAGAGCGAGCGTACGCGTCGGCGGCTGCTCGACTTCGACGACCTGATCGTCGCCTGCGCCGACGCCCTGGCGGGCGACCGTGAATTCGCCGACTCCATTCGATGGCGTACCCGCCATCTCTTCGTCGACGAGATGCAGGACGTGAATCCGGCCCAGTTCCGCCTCCTCACCACCATGCTGGCCGACGAGCCCGACCTCTTCGTGGTGGGCGACCCCAACCAATCCGTCTACGGGTTCAACGGGGCCGACCCCACACTCCTCGACCGGCTGCCCGACATCCTGCGCGGCACCACGGTCATCCGACTCGACGAGAACCACCGCTGCACGCCCCAGGTGGTGGCGGTGGCGACCGCGGTGCTGCGCGAGGGCGGCGCGGGCGACGCGGTGATCGCGCCGCGCACGACGCGCATCGACGGCCCGGTGCCCAAGGTGGTGGCGCACGCCACCGACGACGACGAGGCGGCCTGGGCGGCGTTGCAGGCCAAGATGTCCCGCACACCGGGGCGGCGGTGGTCGAGCATCGCGGTGCTCACGCGAACCAACGCCCAGCTGGCCAAGGTGCAGGCGGCCATGGACGCGGCCCGGGTGCCGAGCATGATCGCCGGCGCGGACCTCGGCCCGGCGTCCGACCTGCGTGCCGAGAGCGGCCGGCGGGGCACCGGCCACGACCAGGACGAGGGAGCGGGGCGCACGGAGCCCGAGGACCGCGACCGCGTGGTGCTCACGACGTTCCACCGGGCCAAGGGCCTGCAGTGGCCGACGGTCATCGTCATCGGGATGCATGCCGGTCTGATGCCCATCGCGTCGGCCCAGACCCCCGCCGCCGTGGACGAGGAGCGCCGCCTGCTGTACGTAGCCCTGACCCGCTCCGAGGAGGAGTTGTGGTGCAGCTGGTCCGAGCGCGGAGGCGACGACTCGGGACGCGGGACGGCGCGGGGCCAGAGCCCGTGGCTGGCGCCCATTCAGCGGGCGATCGCGGTGCTCGAGAAGCAGGCGGCGCCGACCGCGGCGCAGGAGGTCTCGGCCCACGTGGCGGAACTGCGACGCCGGCTGGCCGAAGGGGCCGATGCAGAGCGGTAGGGGGCGGTAGGGGCCGGTAAGGTCGGTCCGCCCGATCGATCCGAGGTGGGGGTGGACCGTCGTATGCCCGAACTCCTGGAGCAGCTGCGCAAGGCCGTCGGTGAGAGGCACGTCGTCTCCGGCGCCGCGGTGCACGACGACTACACCCATGACGAGGCACTCACCACCGTGCCCGTGGTGCCCCTGGCGGTGGTCCTGCCCGGCTCGACGGACGAGGTGTCAGAGGTCCTGAAGGTGGCAAGCGAGCACGGCGTGCCCGTGGTCGCCCGGGGCAGCGGCACCGGGCTCTCGGGCGCCGCCGTCCCGGTGGCCGACGGCATCCTGCTGGCCTTCGACCGCATGAAGCGGATCCGCGAGATCGACGCCGAGAACCAGGTGGCGGTGGTGGAGCCCGGCGTCACCCTCGAGCAGCTCAATGCCGAGCTGGCGCCGCTCGGGCTCATCTACCCCGTCTCACCCGGCGAGCAGAGCGGGTCCCTCGGCGGGAACGTCGCCACCAACGCGGGCGGTATGCGCGCCGTGCGCTACGGGGTGACCCGCCACCACGTCCTGGGCCTCGAGGTCGTATTGGCCGATGGCAGGGTCCTGCGGACCGGAGGCAAGTTCGTCAAGTGCTCGACCGGCTACGACCTGACGCAGCTGCTGATCGGCTCGGAGGGCACGCTGGCCATCACGACCGAGGTGACGGTGAAGGTCCAGCCCCGGTTCACCGCGTCGTCCACCGTCCTGGCGCCGTTCGGCACCCTGGCGGAGGTCGCGCACGCCGTGCCCCACATCGTGAACAGCGGCATCGACCCGTCCATCCTGGAGTACGTCGACGTCATGGTGATGGCCGGCATCACCCAGGCCGCCGGGCTGGACCTGGGCATCCCCGAGGAGATCAAGGCGGGCACCCTCGCCTACCTCGTCGTCGTCCTGGAGGGCATGGAGCCCGGCCGGGTCGAAGAGGACGTCGAACGCCTCGGCACCCTGCTCGACGAGCTCGGGGCGCGTGACGTCTACGTCCTCCCGGCGACCTCGGGTGCGCAGCTCATCGCCGCCCGGGAGCGGGCGTTCTTCGTCGGCAAGGCGGCCGGCTGCGACGACCTCATCGACGCCGTGATCCCGCGGGCCGCCATCCCCGACTACCTGGCCCAGGTCGCGGTACTGGCCCAGGAGCACGGGGCCCTCGTGACCGGCTGCGGCCACATCGGAGACGGGAACGTCCACGTCTCGGTCTTCCAGCCCGACGACGAGCGCCGGCACGCCCTCATGCGGGCCAGCTTCGAAATGGCACTGGCGGCCGGCGGCGCCATCTCGGGCGAGCACGGCATCGGGACCGCGAAACTGCCCTACTTCCTGGAGATGCAGGACCCCGTGTCGCTGGAGCTCATGCGCTCCATAAAGCGGGCGTTCGACCCCGGCGGGATCCTCGGGCCCGACCAATTGCTCGACACGGCGCAGACAGGAGAGGCTTCGTGAACGGCGCCCGCTCCCTCCTCTCGACGCTGGTCGACTCCGGCGTCGACGTGTGCTTCGCCAACCCGGGGACCTCCGAGATGCACTTCGTCGCCGCACTCGACGACGTGCCGGCGATGCGTGGCGTCCTGTGCCTCTTCGAGGGCGTGGTCACCGGCGCCGCCGACGGCTACGGGCGCGTGGCGGGGCGCCCGGCGGCCACGCTCCTCCATCTCGGGCCCGGGCTCGGCAACGGGCTGGCCAACCTGCACAACGCACGGCGGGCCCGCACGCCCGTCGTCAACGTCGTCGGTGACCATGCGACGTACCACGGCCGCTACGACGCACCGCTCCAGTCGGACATCGCGTCCATTGCCGGCGCGGTCTCGGGCTGGTACCGCTCGTCCGCCCGGGCGGACGACGTGGCCGGTGACGCGGCGGACGCGGTGGCGGCCGCGCTGGGGCCGCCCGGCTGCGTCGCCACCCTGGTGCTCCCGGCGGACTCGTCGTGGTCGGAGTCCGCCACCGGCCCCTGCCCGCCGCGCCCGCGGGGGCGGCCGTCTGTGGTGCCGGCCGACACGGTCGTTGAGGTGGCCAAGGCCTTGCGCTCGGGTGAGCGGGCGGCGCTGCTCATGGGCGGCACCTCACTGCGGGCCGACGGGCTGCACGCCGCCAGCCGGGTCGCCGGGGCGACGGGCGCCGCGCTGCTGGGCGAGACGTTCCCGGCGAACCTGGAGCGCGGGGCGGGCATCCCGGCCGTGGAGCGGTTGGCGTACCTGGCCGAGATGGCCCAGGCCCAACTCGACGGCGTGCGCCAACTCGTGCTGGTGGACGCCAAGTCCCCGGTGTCGTTCTTCGCCTACCCGGACAAGGCGAGCGACCTGGTCCCGGCGGGCTGCACCGTGCACACCCTGGCCCGTCCCGGCGAGGACGCCGCGGGCGCCCTGGAGGCCCTGGCCGAGGCTTTGGGCGCTCCGGCGCACGGGGGCAGCCCGGCCCCGTCGGGACGGCCCCAGCGCCCCAC
>JBEKVF010000322.1:0-3760 GCA_049514295.1 Acidimicrobiales bacterium | reverse complement strand
CGGCATGGATGGCGGATCGGAAGGTCCCTGGGCACACACAGTTGACGCGGATTCCGTCGCGTGCGTACTCGACGGCGGCGACCTTCGCGAGCTGAATCACGGCGGCCTTCGTCGCGCCGTACGGAGCGGCATGTGACCATGCCGTCAGGCCAGAGACTGACGCCGTCAACACGATGGATCCCGACCCTTGGGGGCGCATGACGGCTACCGCGGCACGGATGTTATTGACGGCACCGAGGAGGTTGATCCGGAACGCGCGCTCCCACTCCTCGGTGGCCAGATTGTGGATCCGCCCGTTCGCCGAGAGCACGCCGGCATTGCTGATGATCACGTCCAGTCGGCCGAATCGCTCAACCGCCAGCGTGATCACGGACTCAACCTGGGTGAAGTCACTCACGTCGGCGAGCGCTGTCTCTACCGACCCGTCAGTTACAGGGAGTCCGGCCACGATCGCCCCGAGCGAAGCGGCACTGATATCGCTGAGCACGAGATCGGTATCGGGCTCGCTCGCGAATTGCTGCGACAGCGCCGCGCCGAGCGCACCGCCAGCTCCCGTGATTGCGACGACCCGTCGTGGCGGCGTCATGCCAACAGGTATCCGCCGTCGACATTGAGCACCGTGCCTGTGACGAACGCGGACGCATCGGAGGCCAAGAACTGGTACGCGCCGGCAAGGTCGGCTGGTGCACCCCAGCGCCCCAGCGCGGTATGCCCGGTGATCGAGGCCGAGAGCTCGGAGTTCTTCATCCACCCGTCGGCGAGCGGCGAATCGAACCACCCGGGGGCAACGACGTTCACCGTGATGCCCGCTGGCGCCAGATCAAGTGCGAGTCCCTTCGCGACGCCCACCAACCCGGCTTTCGAGGCACTGTACGCACTCAAGCCCTTGCGCGGCCGCTCACCGAGGACCGAGCCCGTAAAGATGAGTCGCCCGCCCTCGCGCATGACCCGGGCGGCGGCGCGGGCCCCGAGGAACGCGCCCGTGAGGTTCACCTCCAGGACCTGCCGCCAGACCGAGGCGTCGGTCCCGCGTGGGCCGGCCACGATGGGCGAGATCCCGGCGTTACAGATCCACACGTCGACACCGCCCCATTCGGCCACCGTGGCATCGGCTGCGGCTTCGTTGAAGTCTTCGTCCGTCACGTCACCACTGAGCACCAGGGTCGGTCCGGGAAGAGCCTCGGCGACCGCCTTCAGGTCCCTTTCTGTACGTGCGACGAGAGCCACGGATGCGCCGGCCTGTGAAAAGGCATGTGCGAGCAAGGCACCGAGGCCCCGGCTGGCGCCGGTGATCACCACCCGCTTCCCGGAGGCCACACCGGGGCTGGGGAACGACTCGGGGATCTCGATCTGATCGATCATCGCTTTTCCTTTGTTGTACCGACCAGTACAATACACGCTTGGTGTCCTCCAGCCCTTCCTCGACCTCAGCGTTTTCGATGGTTGACCTCATCGAGATGCACCGGCGGATGCTGCTGATCCGCGGCTTCGAGGAGCGGGTGGCGGCGCTCTATCGCGACGGCGAGGTCCCCGGCTTCGTGCACCTCTCAATCGGGCAGGAGGCGACCGCCGTGGGTGCGTGCTGGCCGCTGGGCCGGGCGGACGTCATCACCTCCACCCACCGTGGTCACGGCCACTGTTTGGCCAAGGGGCTTGATCCGGCTGGGATGTTCGCCGAGTTGATGGGCAAGGAAATGGGCACGAACCGCGGGCGCGGGGGCTCCATGCACATCGCCGACCCGACGCTTGGGATCTTCGGCGCGAACGGGATCGTGGCGGCGGGCCTGCCGATCGCTGTGGGAGCAGCGAAGGCCGCGCAACTCCGCGCCGACGGCAGCGTCGCGGTGGCATTCTTCGGCGACGGCGCGCCTGCGCAGGGCGCCTTCCACGAAGCGATGAACCTCGCTGCGGTGTGGCGGCTGCCGGTGATCTTCTTCTGCGAGAACAACGGCTACGCCGAGTTCTCCCCGGCCTCGACCCAGCATGCGGCGTCGCTCGAGCTACGGGCTGCGGGCTACGGAATTCCCTACGTCGCAGTCGACGGCAATGACGTCACTGTGACGGCGGCCGTGATGGAGGACGTGGTCCTCGCAGCACGTGCCGGACGCGGTCCCGCCGTCGTCGAGGCAGCGACCTACCGGTGGCACGGGCACTACGAAGGGGATCCACAGCGCTACCGATCACCGGAGGAGGTCCAGGCCTGGGAGGCGCGTGACCCGCTCCTGGCGCACGAAGGCCGGCTTCGAGACGCCGGGTTCGGTGACGACGAGATCAAGACACTCCAGACGTCGATGGCCGAGGAGCTCGACGGGGCCGTGGAGGTCGCGCGCCGGTTTGCAAGCCCGGCCGCGGCCACGTTGTACGACTACGTCGTGCGTGCGAGACCGGCGCGAGCGGATCCGCCACCGCTGGGTGATGATGCACCCGTGTTCCGCACCATGGACGCGATCCGTGCCGCACTCGAAGCTGAGCTCACCGACGACGATCGCGTGTTCATCGCCGGTATTGACGTCGGCGCGGGGGGCAATGTCTTCGGGCTCACGCGGGGACTCGCCGATCAGTTCGGTGCGCGCGTGTGTGACACACCCATCTCCGAGTCGGCGATCATCGGCCTCGGTGTGGGTGCGGCGATGGCCGGGATGCGCCCCGTGGTCGAGTTGATGTACCTCGACTTCCTCGGCGTCTGCTTCGACCAGCTGCTCAACCAGGCAGCGAAGCTACCGTTCATGACCGGTGGGGCAGCGGAGATGGCGCTGACCGTGCGGACTCAATTCGGCGCTGGGCGCTCCTCGGGAAGCCAACACTCGCAGAGCCTCGAAGCGCTCCTCGCCCACATCCCTGGGCTGAGTGTCGTCATGCCGTCGACACCAGCCGACACGTATGGCCTGCTCCGTGCTTCGATCCAAGACCCGAACCCCGTGATCTTCATCGAGAACCGGCTGCTGTACGGCATGAAGGGGCCCCAGCCACCACTCGATTACATCCTCCCGATCGGCAAGTCTGCGGTCGTGCGTCCCGGGACCCACGCGACCGTCGTGTCGGTCTCACGGATGGTCCACGAGGCAGTCGCCGCTGCCGAGCGCGTGCAGGAGGAGGGGATCTCTGTGGAGGTGATCGACCTCAGGACCGTCGCTCCCCTCGATATGGCGCCGATCCTCGAGTCGGTGCACAAGACGAGCCGTCTCCTCATCGCCCACGAGGCGGTCATCCCATTCGGGATAGGCGCGGAGATCGCGGCCACCGTCGCCCGTGAGGGCTTCTGGGATCTCGATGCGCCGATCGAGCGGATCGGCGCCGCCGCCACTCCGCCCCCATACGCGCCCAACCTCGAACGAGCCTGGCTTCCCGACCGCGACGACATCGCGGACGCCATCCGTCGCCTGGTGGCCGTCTAGCTCAGCAGCCCAACAGGCGCGCGATCACCAAGTGCTGGATCTCGTTGGTGCCCTCACCGATCTCCAGCACCTTTGAGTCGCAGTAGAACCGCGCCACCGGCGTCTCGAGCATGTACCCGAGGCCTCCGTGGATCTGGACCGCTTCTGATGCCGCCCATGTCGCCACGCGGCTGGCCTTGAGTTTGGCCATGGCCGCCTCTTTCTGGAACGGCTGCCCACTGTCACGCAGGTACGCGGCTCGATATGTGAGCCAGCGCGCCGCCTCGAGCTCGGTGGCGATGTCGGCCAGCTTGAACTGCACAGCTTGAAACTTCGAAATGGGCTGCCCGAACTGAACCCGCTGGCCCGCATATTCGGTCGCCATG
>JBEKVF010000321.1:0-3776 GCA_049514295.1 Acidimicrobiales bacterium | reverse complement strand
AAGGCGAGCTCCGCCATCATGTCGCCCACGCCCGAGGGCGGCAGGATCACCTCGTAGCGGCCGGCCTCCAGCGAGACCTGTCGCTTCGCCCAGTCGAGCCGACGCCAGATCTCCCGCTCCATGTCTTCCAGCGAGGGCGTGATGGAGGGTTCCCCGACCCAGGCCGAGCCCTTCCCGTCAGTGGTGCGGCCGACCAGGTTCACAGCCCCGGTCGGCTGCAGGTGGGAGAGCCGCAATCCCGTCGAGCTCCCCAGGTACAGCGTCGTGACGTCGAGCTCGGCGAAGCCCGCCAGCACGGCGTCGCGTGCCCGCGCCCGGCCGAAGGCGCCCGACAGCGACGACAGCACGCTTTCGAGGACCCCGGAGTCCGTCTCCTCGGGCGCCAGTCCGAAGTCGCGCCCGAGAGTGCCGCCCCACGACTCGACCAGGGGGAACGCGTCCTCGGCCGGCGGCGCCTCCCGGGCGTCGGCGAGCGCCGCCGCCACCATGTCATCGACCCCGGCCGTTCCCACGACACCTGTCCGGCGCGACGTACCGACCGAACCCGCGGCCATCATGACCACGCTGACGGAGCGCGCCCGGTGCACCCCGTTGGTCGTGGTCGTGTTCTGCGCGAAGCGGACGTCGGCGTGGCTGCCCTCCTCGACCAGCACGATGCAGGCGTCCCCCCCCGCGGCGTCCGCGGCTGCAACACCTCGCTCGACGAGCTCCTGGGCCGGGATCACCGGCGCGCCCCGTCCACCCTCAGCGTCCCGACTCCTCGCGCGTGTTGAGCACCCGCACCCCGCGCACGAGCACCGACGGGCAGCCGTGCGACACCGGCGCGACCTGTCCGGGCTGCCCCTTGCCGCAGTTGAACGCGCCCCCCAGCACCCAGGTGGACGCGCCGCCCACGGCTTCCATGGCGCCCCAGAAGTCGGTCGTGGTCGCCTGGTATGCGACGTCCTTCAGCTGCCCCGCCAGCTTGCCGTCCTCAATCCTGTAGAACCGCTGCCCCGTGAACTGGAAGTTGTAGCGCTGCATGTCGATGGACCAGCTCTTGTCGCCCGCGACGTAGATACCCCGCTCCACGCCCGCGATCAGCTCGTCGGTGCTCGGACCGTTGGACCCGGAATGGGCGAGCGACACGTTCGCCATGCGCTGAATGGGGACGTGCATCGGCGAGTCGGCGAAGGCACAGCCGTTGGAGCGCTCGAAGCCCATCGCGGCCGCAATGGAGCGATCGAGCTGGTAGCCCACGAGGGTCCCGTCACGTACCAGGTCGAAGGACTGGCCCTCCACGCCCTCGCCGTCGATCCCGATGGTCGCCAGGCCGTGCTCCACCGTGCGGTCACCGGTCACGTGCATGACAGGGGAGCCGTAGGCGAGCGTGCCGAGCTTGTCGAAGGTGGCGAACGAGGTCCCGGCATAGGCCGCCTCGTACCCGACGGCCCGGTCGAGTTCGGTGGCGTGTCCGATCGACTCGTGGATCGTGAGCCACAGGTTCGACGGGTCGACGACGAGGTCGTAGGTGCCGGCCTGGACCGACGGTGCCCGCAGCTTCTCGGCCAGCAGCTCGGGCAGCTGCGCCAGCTCGGCGTCCCAGTTCCAGTTGCCGTCGTCGGTGGGCCCGGTCAGGAACTCCCAGCCCCGACCGACGGGAGGCGCCAGCGTGCGCATCGTCTCGAACCCGGAATCCGAGAGCGCCAGCGCCTCGAGCTGGTTCTGCAGGCGCACCCGGTGCTGGGTCGCCCGCGTCCCGTTGAGGTCGGCCAGATACGTCTGCTCGGACACGGCCAGCAGGGAGGCGGTCGTGTGCGACACGGCGGGGTGGTCGCCCAGTCGCGAGCTCCACTCGGACAGCAGGGCGATCTTCTCGGCCATGGGCACGGTCGAGGGGTCGACCTCGAACGCGCTGGTCCACGTGACGTCACCGTGCGACGGCTCGGGCGCCAGCTCGACGCGCCCGCCCCCGGCCCTGCTCGTGACCTTCGCCATCCCCATGGCCTGACGGACGAGGTTGGCCGCCTCCTCTGGCCGCACGTCGACGGTGGCGGCGAACCCCACCGCGCCGTCGACCACCACGCGCACGCCCATGCCGAAGTCCGTGTCGTCGGCGGTCGTCTCGGGATGCGCGTCGTGGAGACGCACCATCTGGCTGCGGATGCGCTCGACCCGGAGCTCGGCCGCCTGGCAGCCCGCGGCGGACCCGAGTGCGGCGTCAGCCAGCGCCGAGAGGTCGTCCGCGGCGAGAGGCATCAGCCGACGGGCGTGGGTTGGCGCAGTGGGAGTCCGGCGGCGGCGTAGATGGCGTCGATGAGCTCCATCGTGCGGATCGCGTCAACGGCGGTCGTCGGGAAGGATGCGCCGTCCTCGACGGCGGCCGCGAACGCCTCCAGCTGGAAGTCGTAGCTCGTCTTGCGGCTGAAACGCTCCTTGCGGGTGCCGAGCGACGTCGTGACCTTCATCCGGTGGCCGTACTGGGGGCTGAAGGGGTTGAAGGCGGAGATCTTGCCGTTGTCGCCCGTCACCTCCGCGTGGAGTCGAAGCACTGACGACGAGAACATGGAGCACCCGATGTGGGCGCGGCCGCCGTCGGGAAGGGAGAAGTGGGCGTCCATGGCCCGGTCGACGCCGGGGGAGGAGAGCTTTGCCTCGGCGCTGATCACCCGCGGCCCCGCGGCCAGGAGTCGCAGCAGGCTCACGGGGTAGCAGCCCATGTCCATCGTGGCGCCGCCTGCCAGGGCCAGCTGATAACGGATGTCGCCCTTCTTCCACAGGGGAGCCGAGAACGAGACGTCGATGTCGGTGATGTTGCCCAGCTCGCCCGAGCGGACGATCTCCACCAGGCGCTTGGCGAAGGGGTGGTACTGGTAGTGGAAGGCCTCCATGACCACCAAACCGGGGTTGGCGTTGTTCACCTCCGCCACCGACCGGGCCTCGTCGGCGTTGGCGGTGAACGGCTTCTCGCACAGGACGTGCTTGCCGGCCTGGAGGGCCGCGATGGTCCAGTGGCCGTGCAGCCCGTTGGGGAGCGGGTTGTAGACGGCGTCGATGTCGGGATCGCTCACCAGTTCGGCGTAATTGCCCAGGACGCGGGGGATTTCGTGCTTCCGGGCGAACTCCTCGGCCCGGGTACGGTCGCGGGCCGCCACGGCGACGACGGCGGCGCGACCGGTCCGGCGGGCCGGCTTGACCAGGGCCGTCGGGGCGATCTTGGCCGCCCCCAGGATGCCGATTCTCAGCACGCCGGGGTCATCTGGGAGCGCGGTCCTGGGGCAAGCAATGAGGGCGGGCTCCGACGGACGTTTCCGCAGTATGGGACGGAGTGGCCGCAACGTCGGCCGGCGATACCTGGCGCACCATGAGGACGGACGCTAACGCACGCGGGGCCCAGCCGACGCTGGGCCACATCCGGGGGCTCGACGGCATTCGGGCGCTGTCGTGCTGGCGATCATCGCCTTCCACACGGGCCTGAACTCGGTGCCCGGCGGCTTCTACGGCGCCTGATCACGTCGCTGCTGGTCAAGGAGTGGGGTGGGACGGGGACGATCCGTCTGCGCCGCTTCTGGGCCGGCCGCGCCCGCCGGGTCCTGCCGGCGCTCTTCCTAGTGGCCGCCGTCATCGGCGTCGTGATGGCGGTCGTGCCCCGGGTCCTGGCGACGCCCACACCCTGGGCGACGTCCTCTCGACCCGCTTCTACTTCTCGAACCGGTTCTCCACCCATGGGGGGGGGGTGACCTCCCTCTCCCTGTCCGCTCAGCCGTCGCCCTTGCTGCACAAGGTGAACGTGCGCT
>JBEKVF010000320.1:0-3780 GCA_049514295.1 Acidimicrobiales bacterium | reverse complement strand
GACCCGAGCGCGATGAGGGTCGGACCCGCCATGCCGATCCCGACGGAGAACACTCCGACCGAGACGTCGTACTTGGCCGTCTCCTGATTGAGGATGGCCTGGTGCCAGGCGCTGTCGCCGCGCCCGCCGTACTCGACGGGCCAGGTGATGGCGCCCCAACCCCCTTCGGAGAGCGTGTGCTGCCACTCGCGGCACCGGCGGACGTAGTCAGGACGGGAGGGGTTGCGCGACCAATCGTCCAGGCCCGTGCGGACATCAGCGTGCTCCTCGAGCCAGGCCGATGCCGCGCGCCGGAACTCGGCGTCCTCCTCCGTGTCGTCAAGATCCATCGCTGCCTCTCCACACAAGACTCGGCCAGAAGGGTGACCATCGCCGCGGCCGGCCGCTCTGCCTCAGACGGAGGCGGATCGCCGAGCGCGAGCTGACGGCTCAGATTGCGGCTCCCAGAGCGAAGTTACAGTCCCTCGTGAGGTGAATCGAGATCCGCGTGGGCCGGCCACGCATGGATCTGACTCCCCCGGGGTGCATACGTTCGTATACTATATTTGAAATTCGGTACCGTATACTCAGCCACTTCGAGCTGATACGGGGGATTGGGTACGCATGACCCTTGGCATGCGCCACACATCGGGGAGTTCTCGGTTCAGGAGGGCAGACACATTGCATCGACTTTGGAATGTGGCCACCCCGTACACCCCTTCCGTAGGCACTGAGACGCGGCCGCGGCATGCCTGACGCCATCACCGACGAGGGGGTTGCCCGGCTCCGGCAGCGCATCGGAATTGCGCGTCCGCACACCAACCCCCCTCATTACCGGGTCCCGAACGAGGACGCCTTCCGGCACGTCGCCGAGGCCTACGGCGACGACAACCCGCTGTGGTGCGACCCGTCCTACGGCGCCGGAACCAGGTGGGCCGGTCCCATCGCCCCCCCTCATCTCGTCGGTGGGGACACCCTCATCGGGGAGGACGAGATCACCGCTCTCGAAGGTGAGACGAAGGCCCTGATGAAGGGTGACCCGCTCGGAGGTGTCCACGCCTTCTATTCGGGGTCGTTCCGGGAGTGGTGGAACCCGCTCCGCCCCGCCATGCGCGTGACCCGCCGCAACGCCCTGGTCGGGGTGCACGACAAGGTCGGTGAGTTCGCCGGTCGCACCGTGCACGAGTGGCTGGCCGAAGTCTTCGCCGCGACCGATGGTCCCGTCCTCTCCGGGCAGTACCGCCTGATGATCCGGGCCGAGCGGGAGAAGGCGACCGAGCGCAAGAAGAACGACGAGGTCGAGATCCGCCCGTACACCGACGAGGAGATCGCCGCCATCGGCGAGGCCATCACAGGGGAGAGAGACCGTCGGCGCGGTGCCGAGCCGCGCTGGTGGGAGGATGTGAACGAGGGTGACGAGCTTCCGCCGCTCGTCAAGGGACCGATGCGCGTCACCGACATGGTCGTGTGGCACACCGGCATGGGCATGGGGCTGTACGGCGTGGCCGCACTCCGTCTGGGCCACGACCAGTTGAAGCGTATGCCCCGCTTCTTCCAACCCGATGACCTCAACATCCCTGACGTGCAGCAGCGCGTGCACTGGGACCCCGAATGGGCCCACCGGGCGGGGAACCCCGCCTGTTACGACTACGGCCGCATGCGCGAGACGTGGCTGATCCACCTGTGCACTGACTGGATGGGTGACGACGCCTGGCTGTGGAAGCTGGACTGCCAGTTCCGCAAGTTCAACTACGTGGGCGACACCCATTGGATGCATGGGACGGTCACCCGGAAGTACCTCGCGGAAGGAGATCGGCCGGCCGTCGACCTCGACGTGAGGGGAGAGAACCAGCGGGGTGAGACGACGACGCCGGGACACGCGACCATCCTCCTGCCCTCCCGCGAGCACGGGGAGGTCCGTCTCCCGCAGCCGCCAGGCGGTGCCGCCACCTGCCAGGATGCCCTCGATGCCCTGGCCGCTCGGTTCGCCGCCGAGGAGCAGCAGTGAAGCCGTACCCCGACATGCCGCCCGGGCTCACCCTTGAACATGACGGACCGGTTCTACGGCTGCGGCTCAACCGGCCGGAGCGCCGCAACAGCCTCACCGACCCCATCGTCTACGCGCTGACCGACACGGTGGACGCCGCTGCCAGCGACGAGTCTGTGCGGGTCATCCACCTCCAAGGTGAGGGGGAGCACTTCTGCTCCGGCTTCGATCTGGCGGAGCGGACACCCGGTCCCGAACGGCCCCGGGTGGGTTCGGTGCACCGGCGCATGAACGGGCAAGTCAACCGCCTCATCCCGGCGATGCTGACCTGCCAGACACCGATCGTCTGCACCGCTCGCGGCTGGGTAATCGGCCTCGGTCTCGACATCCTCCTCGCCACGGACTTTGCCGTGGTGGCGGACGACGCCCGGCTCTGGGCTCCCTTCACGACCTTCGCGTTCACACCCGACAGTGGCGCCACCTGGCTCATCCCCCGTCTCGCGGGGGTGGCCCGGGCCCGCGAGATGCTCATGTTGGGGGAGAAGGTCTCGGGAGCGGACGCCGCTTCGTGGGGGCTGGTCCACCGTGCCGTGCCGACCGGCGACCTGGACGCCGTCTCAAAGGAGCTCGTCGATCGCCTGGCCGCCGCACCGACGGTCGCGGTCGGGCTCACCAAGCTGTTGCTGCATCGCGCGCTCACCGCTGACGTCAACAGCCACCTGGCCGATGAAGCATGGGCGATGGAGGTCTCCAGCCGCTCGGAGGACTTCCGGGAGTACGGGCAGGCGAACAAGGAGAGACGCGCGCCCCGCTTCACGGGGCGATAACCCACCACCGCACCGAGCGCACCCGAAAAACCGTGCGGGGCCGTTCGGATATAATATTCAAGATGGAGTTCGCTGCGGCAGAGTCGGGAGCGGTACCCGCAGCAGGACGACCGCTCGAAGGTGTCCGCGTGCTGGCCATCGAGCAAATGCAGGCACTCCCCTACGCCACCCAGCTCTTGGCGCGTCTCGGTGCTGACGTCGTCAAGATCGAACCGCTGACCGGCGAGCTTGGTCGGGCGTCGCTTCCGGCGATGTCCGACCCTGAAGGTCGTGCCGTCGGGGCCACCTTCCTGCGCAACAACTTGAACAAGCGAAGCATGTGCGTCGACCTGAAACAGCCCGATGGACGTCAACTCGTGCTCGACCTGGCCCCGCGCTTCGACATCTTTGCCGAGAATTTCAAGGCGGGCGCGATGGATCGCATGGGACTCGGTTACGACGACATCGTTGCAGTCCATCCCCAGGTCGTCTACGCGTCGGTATCGGGCTTCGGCAATTCCGTGCCGAGCCCCTACCGTGACCGGCCCGCCTTCGCTCCGATCGTCGAGGCCATGTCGGGTGTCTACGAGATGAAGCGCACGGGCGACCTCCCGCCCGTGGTGTCGCCCGTGGGGGCGCTCGGTGACATCGGGGCGGCGCTGTACGCCTCCATCGGCATCCTGGCCGCCCTTCGGGACCGGGACCGGACAGGACGTCCCGGCTACGTCGACGTCGCCATGCTCGACGCGGTCATGGCCATGACCGACATCGTCACCAACTACTGGTCGATGGGCGTCGATGGTGGCGACTCCGGTTCGGTGATCAACCATGGCTTCCGTGCCGCCGACGGCTGGTTCGTCATGCAGGTGGCCCGCGTCCACGTTTTCGAGCGTCTGGCGCACCTCAACGGGCATCCCGAGTGGATCACCGAGGAACGCTTCGCCACTCCATACGGCTGGGTCGAACATCTCGAGGACGTCATCCGCCCGGCCATCGAGCAGTGGGCGG
>JBEKVF010000319.1:0-3781 GCA_049514295.1 Acidimicrobiales bacterium | reverse complement strand
AGCTGGTCGTAGCGCAGGCGCGGCAGGGCGGCGCGGAACCAGACGTAGATGAAGCAGAACGCCACCGTCTTGAGCAGGAAGTAGATGATCGGCATGTAGATGGAGGCGCCGGGGATGTGGAAGATGTAGCCGTTGGGGCCGCCGAAGAAGAGCGTCACGACGATGGCCGACATCGTGATGGTGTTCATGAACTCCGCCAGGAAGAAGAGGCCGAAGCGGATGGACGAGTACTCGGTGTGGAAGCCGCCGACCAGCTCCTGCTCGGCCTCGGTCAGGTCGAAGGGCGGGCGGGTCAGCTCCGCCGTGATGGCGATCATGAAGAAGATGAAGGGCAGGAAGCCGAGCCGGATCAGATTCCAGTTCCAGAACCCGTTGGACTGGGAGAACACGATGGCCCGGGTGGAGAGCGAGTGGCTGACGAGGACCACCATGACGGTGGTCATGCCGAGGGCGGCCTCGTAGGAGATCACCTGGGCCGACGCCCGCACCGAGCCGAGCAGCGGGTACTTCGAACCCGAGGACCAGCCGGCCAGCATGACGCCGTAGACCGCGATGCCCGACATGGCGAGCACGAGCAGGATGCCCATGGGCGGGTCGGCCACCTGCAGCTCGAAGGTGTGGCTGCCGATGGTGATGATGCCGCCGACAGGGACGACGGCGAAAATCAGCACGGCGGGGATGACCGACAGGTAGGGCGCCAGCTTGAAGACGAAGGCGTCGGCCCGGTCCGGCAGCAGGTCCTCCTTGAACACGAGCTTGGTCCCGTCGGCCAGCGTCTGCAGGAGCCCCCACGGCCCGGCGCGGTTCGGCCCCACGCGGCTCTGCATGTCCGAGATCACCTTGCGCTCGAACCAGATCATCATCGCGGTCGCCACCAGCAGCGCGACGAAGGCCACCAGGACCTTGATGATGGTGATGAGCCAGACCTGCCAGTTGAGGCCGAGGTAGTAGAGCGGGTCACCGTTCCCGTTGTTGGCGCTGTGCGTCAGCAGGGTCGGGCCCACGTTGGTCGCGTGGGTGGTGGCGGCGAGCAGCGTCGCGATCACACCGACTCCAGTCGCACTTCGGTCACGATCTGGCGGCTGTCGATGAGCGTGGCCACGGCGTTGCCGGGCGCACTCTCGCCACCGGGGACGTTGAAGTCGATGGCGACGACGCCCCTGGGCACGCCCTCGTCCGCCTCGGCGGCCAGGATCAGCTCGCCCCGGGCCGAGCGGACCTTCACGCGGTCGCCGGTGACCGCGCCCAGGCGGTCGAGGTCGTAGGGATTGGCCCGGGCCACCAGCGTGGGCACGAGCGGCGTGAGCGAGGGCGACCCGGTCACCGAGCTGCCGGCGTCGTACAGGCGGCGGCCCGCCACCAGGCGCAGGATGTAGTTGTCGGCCTTGGGGACGTGCAGCGGCTCGTTGCCGCCGGTCCCCGTCCACGAGAGCAGGGGCGGCGGGCTGCCGAGCGCGGCGGTGCGCGCCACGGCCGGAAGGCTGGCGCCGGTGCCGACGCGCGGCGGCGCCCCCTGCCGCTCCACGGACTCGACGCCGGGCAGCGCCATAGGGTCGATCGGCTCCACATCGGTGTGGTGGTCCGTGTCGCGGGCCAGCGGCACGAGGATCCCGTCGTGGGCGACGTCGGAGTGCAGGACCTCCTGGGTGAGACCGGCGTAGGCCGGCGCGGCCAGGGCCAGCTCCTCGACGAGGTCGTTGTCGCTCAGCACGCCGAGGTCGCCACCGAGAGCGACGGCCAGCTCGGCCGCGATCATCCAGTCCGGCCAGGCGAACCCCGGCGCGGAGATCTTCGGCCCGAGCCGGCTCACGCGGCCCTCGATGTTGGTCGTCGTACCGGGCCGCTCGTGGGCCACCGCACACGGCAGCACGACGTCGGCGTGCGCGTCGACCGACTCGGACGGATGGCCCGTCACCGCGACCACGAAGTGCCCGGCCGACAGCGCCTTCTCGGCCACGGCGCGGTCGGGGAAGTCGCTCAGCGGGTCCGCGCCCAGCAGCACGAGCGCCTGCACCCGGGGGCCGCCGTCGAGCTCGCCCGCCATGGAGGCGAGGATGTCGGCGGTCGAGAGCCCGGTGCCCGCGGGCACGGAACCCCAGGCCGCGGTGAAGCGCTCCCGGCCCGCATCGAGCCCGACCCGGCCCGGCAGGATGCCCGGGGCGAGGCCCATGTCGAGCGCGCCGAACACGTTGCCCCGGCGCAGCGCGGGCAGGAAGGTGGCCTTGGGCAGCGCGGCGGCCAGGGTGCGCACCGCCTCGGCCGCCACCTCGCCCGACTCGGCGTAGGAGGGACGGCCGGCGACGATCACCACGCCCTCGCCACCGGGGTG
This sequence comes from Acidimicrobiales bacterium, assembly GCA_049514295.1. Classification (GTDB taxonomy): domain Bacteria; phylum Actinomycetota; class Acidimicrobiia; order Acidimicrobiales; family RAAP-2; genus Bog-473. Next base: position 1,452 of record JBEKVF010000319.1, on the reverse strand, counting down.
GTCGGCGAGCAGGCGGCGGGCCGTCTCCAGCGCGCCGGGCGCTGCCGCGGCGCCCTCGTGGTGGGAGCCGAGCGCCGTCGCCGCCGACGCGTCGCCCGTCAGCGCCTTGGCCAGCAGCGGCGCCTCACCCGGGCGGATGCGCAGGCTCGCCGCCGCCAACGGGGTGAGCGCGGTGGGCGTCGGGCTGATCTCGACCAGTGCGGTCGCGCCGCCGACCACTGCCTCGCGCAGGCGCAGGAACAGGACGGGGAGCTCCTCGCGCAGGTCGCCGGCGAGCGTCACCAGCACCGGCGCCCGGCAGGCGTCGTCGATGGTGGCCCGGGGCAGCCCGAGCACCAGGTCGGCGGGGAGGCCGTCGCCGAGCTGCGCGTCGACCGAGTCGGTACCGACGACACCCTTGGCCAGCTTGGCCCAGGCGTAGGCGGACTCGTTGGTGAGGCGGGCCCCGCCGATGACCGCCACGGCACCGGACCCGCCGGCCTCCTTGGCGACGGCGATGCCGGCTGCGGCGGCCGCCAGGGCCTCGCCCCAGCTGACCGGAACGAGCTCGCCCTCCTTGCGCACGCGGGGCTCGACGAGTCGCCCGTGCTCGAAGCGGCCCGTCTCACGCGCCTCGCCCAGGAACTGGCCGCGGCTGACGCGGAGGCTGACCACCTGGGAGGCGGTGGCGGGCGCCACGTCGACGGCCTCGTCGGCCAGCTCGGTCGGCAGGGGATCGGCGTCGACCTCGTCACCGTTGACCGACTCGTAGGCGAAGCGGCCCTTGTCGCACAGCCAGCCGTGGTTGACGGGTTCGGAGTCGATGCCGAGCAGCCGGGTCAGCCGGTTCTGCGACGACTGCACGGCCACCCGGCATCCCACCGAGCAGGCGGTGCAGGTGGACTCGACCTGATCGAGGTCCCAGGGGCGGGCAGTGAAACGGTACGGCGTCGCGGTGAGCGCGCCGACCGGGCAGATCTGCACGGTGTTGCCGCTGAAGTAGGAGGAGAAGGGCTCGGTCGGGAAGGTCGCCACCTCGACCGCCTCCCCGCGGCCCGCGAAGTCGATCTGCGCCTCGCCCGCCACCTCCGACGCGAAGCGCGTGCAGCGGGCGCACTGGATGCAGCGCTCGCGGTCGAGCAGCACGAGGTCGGAGATCGCGATGGGCTTCTCGAAGTGCCGCTTCTCCTCAATGAAGCGGCTCTCCCCCGGCCCGTAGGCGAGCGTCTGGTCCTGCAGGGGGCACTCGCCGCCCTTGTCGCACACGGGGCAGTCGAGCGGGTGGTTGGCCAACAGGAACTCGAGCACGCCGTCCTGCGCCTTCTTCACCCGGTCGTTGGCAGTGTCGACCACCATGCCGTCGGCGACCGGGACGAAGCAGGCCGGCGTCAGCGTGGCGCCGCGCGGGCCCTCGACGTCGACCAAGCACATGCGGCACATGCCGACCGGCTCCATGCGCGGGTGGTAGCAGAA
>JBEKVF010000318.1:0-3785 GCA_049514295.1 Acidimicrobiales bacterium | reverse complement strand
CGCGCCGCACCTTGAGCGTCGGGGTCAGTTCGCCGTTTACGATCGTAAGGTCATGGGGCAGGACGACGAACTTGCGGATCGACTCCGCTCTTGACACCGACTGGTTGGCATTGTCGATCGCTGCCTGGACCTCCGCCAACAACGCCGGATGATCCGTCGCTTGCGAGACCGCTGTCTCGCCCAGGGAGCCCTGGGCGGCCCAGGTCGCAAACGCTTCCCCGTCGATGGTGATCAGCGCCGCAACGAACGGACGGGCGTCGCCGACCACCACCGCCTGACTGATCAATGGGTGCGCGCGAATCTGATCCTCGAGCGGTGCCGGCGCCACGTTCTTCCCAGCAGCGGTCACGATCAACTCCTTCTTCCGTCCGGTGATGCGCAGGTAGCCGTCGTCGTCGAGGTCACCGATGTCGCCAGTCCTGAACCATCCGTCCGTATCGAAGGTCTCCGACGTGGCTTGCTCGTTGCGCCAGTATCCCTGGAAGACCTGCGGTCCCTTGGCAAGGATCTCGCCGTCAGGGGCGATTCGGATGCTCGTGCCCATCAGCGCCTGCCCCACGGTGCCCGGTTTCCATGCGCCGAGACGGTTGACCGTCAGGGTCGGGCTGGTCTCCGTGAGCCCATAACCCTCGAATACCTTGACGCCCACACCGTTGAAGAAGTGCGTGAGCCGCTCGCCTAGCGGGCCTCCACCACTGAAGGCGAACCGAAGCCGGCCACCGAATGCTGCCTCCACCTTCCTGTAGACCATCCGATCGAACAGCGCATGCTCCGCCGAGGTGAGCAGATGCGGAACATGGTCTCCGTGGTGCCGCGACCAATGCACAGCGACATCGGCGGCCTTGTCGAAGTTCGCCCCGTGGCCCTCGGCGTGTGCTCCCTGCTGGGCACCGTTGAACACCTTCTCGAAGATTCGGGGCACGGCGGCGATCATCGTGGGCTGCACCATGGCGAACTCTTCGAGGAGCGCACCCATGTCGGTGGCGAAAACGCCCTTGGTCCCCCATTCCACGCCGACAAGGGCGATGATCTTGGTGAGCACGTGGGCGAGCGGCAGGAACAGGAGGCCGACCTCGTCGGGTTGGAGCATCGGCCCGATCGCGTCGAGGGTCTGCCGTACGTTGACGCAGAGGTTCCCGTGGGTGAGGACGCAGCCCTTGGGCCGGCCGGTCGTACCGGATGTGTAGATGATCGTGGCAATGTTGGCGGCCCCGAGGGAGTGGATGCGCTCGTCGAGGGTGGAGTCGGCCACGGCTACGCCGCGGCGGGCAAGTTCGTCCAAAGCCCCGTCGTCAATCACGAGGATCTCGGGACGTACTTCCACCGGGCTCCCCGCCCCCTCGTACGACTCTCGCATTGCCGGAGTCTCGACGACGAGTATCTCGGCATCGCTGTCACTGACGATCCACTGCATCTGCTCACCCGACGACGTCTCGTAGATCGGAACGGTCACGCCGCCACTGGCGAGGATGGCGTAGTCGAGCAGCAGCCACTCCAGCCTCGTCCGCGACATGAGGGCGACTCGACCGCCTGGCTCGAGCCCACTGGCGACGATGCCCTTCGCTATGGCGCGGCAGCGCTCGTAGAATTCACCTGCGGTGACGTCGACGAAGTGGTCGCCGTCCCGATAGGCCGCCATGACCCGGCCCGGCTCCTTCTCCGCACGCTGTACCACCGGTTCGAGCAGATTCGTGTCTGGCGGAATCGGATCCATGGTGCGTCCCGACGTCTCGCGCATGACGATCACCTCTTCCGCCCGAGTCGTCCGACTCCGGCTCATCGCATCGTCGATAGTCTTTTTCCAAGGTTCCGACGTGCGTCGTACCGAGGCAAGAGGCGAAGGTCACTTGGAGCAGACCCCGAGGGAAGGCGAGCGGAGCTGGCCCAGGAACGGTGGCTAGGCCTCGCGACCCTCGCGGAGTCCTCTCGCAAGACCCCGAGCCAAGGGCCATTGCCCCCGAAGCCCTCTGGCACAGAGAGTCCAAAAGGCCATCTCTGCTCCCGTTCACTGGTTCAATCAACCGCTGGTGCGGCGAAGCAGGCAGGGGTGCTGACCATGGCAAGCAAGCGGTCAGCCATGACCGGAATAACGTGACGATCATGGGAACTGAGACCATCACCGATGGAAAGCACATGCTCTTGACCACATACCGCAAGAGCGGTGCGGGGGCGTCGAGCCCCGTATCGACCGTTGCGGTGAGTGATGATCGGGTGGGCATGTGGACTGGTTCCAAGACGGCGAAGTTCGCTCGCGTCCGGCACGACTCGCACGTCACGATCCAGTCGTGCTCGGCCCGGGGCAAGACCACACCGAGCAGCGCCGTCTTCGAGGTCGACACCGACGACCAGGTGCGCATCGGCGCCGCCATCGGGCTGGCGGCGCCGCCGTCCCCGGCGTAGCCGGCCCAACGGGGTCCGGGAGCCAAGTACGGGGATGGCGGCCCTTCTCGCCCTGGTCGCCGCCTGCGCCTTCGCGCTGGGCAACGCCATGCAGCAACGCGGTGCGCTGCGGACGAGCGCGCGCGGAGAGAGCTCGCGCTTCCTTCTCCAGCTGTTCCGCCGCCCGGTGTGGATCCTCGGGGAAGCGCTGCAGATCGCCGGGTTCGTCGCCCAGGTCGTCGCCCTCGCCATCGGGTCGCTACTCGTGGTGCAGGCCATTGTGGTGTCGAGTTTCGTCATCGCGCTGCCGTGCGGCGTGTGGCTCACCGACCAACGCCTCGGCCGGCGCGAGGTTCTCGGGGCGCTCACCACCGTCACCGGCTTGATCCTGTTCCTGGTGGGGGGCCACTCCACCGGAAGCACGAACCACGCGACCGCGGCGGAGTGGGTGGTCTGCCTGGCCGTGTCCGTGGTCGTCTTGGCCGGCCTGGACCTCACTTCCCGGCGTGTCGGCCCGGCCCCGGCCGCCGCCGTACTGGGCGCGGCGGCCGGCATCGCCTTCGGCCTGCAGGGAGGCCAGGTCAAGGCATTGGCCCACGTGGGGGGCGGGGTCGTCGGGATCGTGACGTCGTGGCAGCTCTATGCGCTGGCCGTTGTGGGCTTCGCCGGCTTCGTCTACCAGCAGCGGGGGCTGAAGGTCGGCGTGCTGGCCCCCAACTTGGCCGCCAGCAATGTGGCCACGCTTGTCGCGAGCGTGGTGCTGGGCGTGGCCCTGTTCGCCGAGACCCTCGGCCGCGGCGCCATCGGCTTGGCGTTGTCGGTCCCGGGGCTCGTACTGATGGCGGCGGGCATCCTGGTGCTGGCGCGAGGGGGAGTGGCGCTGTCGGTGGTGCCGGGCGTGGCCACGGCGATCGAAGGCGCCATCGAGGCCGCCGAAGCGAAGGCGACCCGAGGCAAAGCGACCGAGGCAACCACCTTCGGGCCCGAAGCAACCGAGGCCGAGACAAGCGACGTGGAGGTGGCTCAGCCGGGAGCGGCCACGCCCGACCGGCAGTCGACCAGCTCGTCCCGTTGGCGGAGCTGGCCAAGACGTCACCATCCGATGAACGACGCCTCGCACTGAGCCGCTTGAACGTCAGGTTGACGCACCACGCCTACAGCGGTCGACAAGGGCAGGCCATGCAGCACGCACCGAAGCCGACGCGGCAGCGGGAGGAGTCACTCAGCTGGGCGCCATTGTCAGCAGCCCGAGGCAGGGTCCTCCAAGCCAGCCCGTTGTTCCTGACGGGGCCCACCGAAGTCGGGCGCAGGCGTGCGGACGGTGCACACGCCACCGAGCGCCATGCTGGTGCTCGGGGACCACCTGAGCTCCTTCGTGGGCCGTGCAGCCGACGCTCCCCTGTTCC
>JBEKVF010000317.1:0-3795 GCA_049514295.1 Acidimicrobiales bacterium | reverse complement strand
CACCGTAGGCCTGGCCGAGGGCGCGGCGGGCGTCGGGCACCTGGTGCTCCCCGGCCATGCCCCTCACCTGCAGGGCGGTCTCGAGGAAGCGCAGCATGCCGGAGGCGCCGATGGGGTTGGACGACAGGACGCCACCCGAGCAGTTCCACGGGATGTCGCCGCCCTCGATCATGGACGTCGCCCCCGCCTGGGTGAGCTTCCAGCCGTCGCCCTCGGCGCAGAAGCCGAGGTTCTCGAGCCACATCGGCTCGTACCAGCTGAAGGGCACGTACACCTCGGCCATGTCGAAGTCGGCCCGGGGATTGGTGATGCCGGCCTGGCGATAGAGATCGGCCGCGCAGTCACGCCCGGCCTGCGGGTTGACCTGGTCCCGCCCGGCGAACATCGTCGGCTCGGAGCGCATGGCCATGCCATGGATCCACGCCGGTGGACGACCAGTCGCCGCCGTGGCCGCACCCGCCGCCTTCTCCGACCCGATGACCATGGCGGCGGCGCCGTCGGAGGAAGGGCACGACTCCAGGTAGTGCAGCGGGTCCCACAACATGATCGACTCCTCCACCATCTGCATGGAGATGTCGGGCAGGTGGAGGTGCGCGTAGGGGTTCTTCAGCGCGTGCAGGCGGTCCTTGACCGCGACCATCATGCCGATGTCGCGCGGCGCGCCCGAGCGGTACATGTAGGCCCGGATGATCGGCGCGAAGTAGCCGCCCGCCCCGGCGAGCAGCGGGGCGGAGAACGGCTGGGGCACCGAGAGCGCCCACATGGCGTCGGAGTCGCTCTGCTTCTCGAAGGCCACGGTCAGCACCCGCTCGTGGATACCCGACGCCACGAGGTGCGAGGCCACGATGGCGGTGGACCCGCCGACCGACCCTGCCGTGTGGACGCGGAACATCGGCTTGCCCACCGCGCCGAGGGCCGGCGCCAGGTAGAGCTCGGGCATCATGACGCCCTCGAACATGTCGGGCGCCTTGCCGACGACCACGGCGTCGATGTCGGCGAAGGAGAGCCCGGCGTCCTCGAGGGCGGCCAGCGCGGCCTCGCGCACCAGGCCGGCAATGGAGACGTCCTCCCGCTTGGACTTGGCCACCGTCTGGCCGATCCCGATGACTGCGCAGCGCTCGGCCATCACACACCTTCCAGGACACAGACCAGGTTCTGCTGCAGGCACGGGCCGGACGTGGCGTGCGCCACGGCCCGGTCGGCCTGGCCGGACCAGATGGCCCGGGCCGACTCGCCGATGCGTATGAGGCCGGCCGACATCATCGGGTTGGCCGCCAGCGCGCCACCAGAGGGATTGACGGCCACGCCGTCAGCCAGCCCCAGGGCCTCGCTCAGGATGAGCTCCTGGTGGGCGAAGGGCGCGTGCAGCTCGGCCACGTCGACCTTCTTGGCGCCCACTCCCGCCTTCGCCCCGGCCAGCTTCGTCGATGGTGAGATGGTGAGGTCGCGGGCGCCCACCGAGTGGGTCTCTATCCGGTGGTCGATGCCCGTGATGAAGGCGGGCCGCTCACACAGCTCGTAGGCCCGCTCGCCGGCGGCCAGGACGACCGCCGCGCAGCCGTCGGTGAGCGGCGGCAGCGCGTGCCGGCGCAACGGGGCCACCTCGTAGCCCTCCTGGAGGAGCTCCTCGGGCGAGCGGTCGTAGGCGACCTGCGCCTTGGGGTTCGAGAGCGCCGAGCGGCGGGAGCGGCTGGCCACGGCGGCGAAGTCGGCCTCCGTGGCCATCCCCTTGTCGATCATGGCCTGGGCCTGCAGCGCGGCCAGCGAGGTCGGGTCCGGCCACAACGGCGCCAGGTAGTACGGATCGAGCTGCACGGCCAGGATCTCGGACAGGTCACCCGGTGAGGAGCGGCCGAAGCAGTAGACGAGGGCAGCGTCGATCTCGCCCTCCTGCAGCAGCACCCACGCCTCGTAAAGCGCCCAGGCGCCATCCATCTCGACGTGGGACTCTGCCCGGGGCGGCCAGACGCCGACGGCGTCGAGCGCGGTGACGAAGGAGAAGGGGCCGCCCACGAGATAGTCGGTCGAGCCCGAGCAGATGAAGCCGACGTCGTCCTTGGTGATGCCGATGTTGCCGAACACCTCGGCGACGACCGGCATCAGCATCTCGACCTCGTTGCGCGCGTCCTCCCGCCTGACGTTGTCGTACTGGGCGAAGGACACCACCCCGACCGGGCGGCGGCCGGAGACGAGCCCGGGGAACTCGCTCACAGGTACTCCTTGTACGTCTCGTAGTCGGCGTCGGGCTCGCCGCTGGGGCGGAAGTACTTCACCGAGGCCATGGTCGGGCCGAGGTCCTCAGGCTCCACCCACACCGCCTCGACCCGCATGCCCATGCGGATCTCGTCGGTCGGGATCTCCTGGATGAGGCCCATGAAGGAGAGGTTCGCCCCGTCGAGCAGGATCTGCGCGCAGATGTAGGGGATCTCGATCGACTGGCCGGCGAAGGGCACGTTGACGATGCAGTAGGTCGTCACCGTCCCGGTGTTCGGCAGCTCGACGATCTCGTCGGTGGGCACGCCGTCGGTCGGGCACGACCCGCGCGACAGCGTGTACACCTTCTTGCACTTGGGGCAGCGCTGGCCGATGAACTTGCCCTGCTCCAGGCCGTGCAGGTTCTTGCTCTGCGCCACCCCGGCCCTGAAGACGTAGTCGAGGCGGGTGGTCGCCGCCATCATCGTCACCGGCTCGCGCTCGCTCACGAGACACCGCCGGCAGCCACGAAGTGGCTGATGTCCTTCACGTGCCCGACGCGCTCCTCCTCGGGCGCGAACTCGGGCCGGACGCGCATGCCGGTGGAGACCTCGTCGGGCCCGGCGGCGGGGAGCACGTGCAGGAACGAGGTGTCGGCGCCGTCGAAGCGCACCAGCACCCAGGCGAACGGTGTCTGCAGCGGGTGCTTGGGCCGCGGCCGGGGCACCCAGGACCAGGAGGTGACGGTGCCCTCCGGGCCGACCTCGACCACGCCGGATGTCTCCTCGCCGGTCTCGGGGTCGTACTCGGTGGGCGGCACGATGACCCGCCCCCCGCTGCCCCGGATTCCCACCACCTTGCCGTCGCGCAGCCCGGTCAGGAAGGCCCCGACGACCGGCCCCACGGAGCGCACGTACGGGTACTCCAGGACGTGGTCGGCCCGGTAGATCACCGCCTCGTCTGCCATGTCACCTCCCCGTGTGTCCGGGACTCGGCCCGGACCCCGGGTGAAACTAGAACAGATTCCATTTCTGTGCCAGGTGCGGCCACGTCGACCAGGAACGAATCGCCTCAGTCGGCCATGGCGGACAGGTCCACCCCTTCCAGGAGCTGCGCAATGAAGGCGCGGTCGTTCAGGATGGGGACCTCGGAGACGAACATGCGGCCGTAGCGCTCGAAGTACATCAGCTGCTTGGCCAAGAGGAACGTGCCGCGGTCGAAGTCGGACATGAGGCCGCCGGCCTCGTCGGCCATCCGCCGCACCCTGCGCTGGGTCCGCAGCCGGCGCACGATCGCCCGCACGCTGCGTTGGTGTGCCTCCACTCCCTGTGCCTTGGCCATCTGCAGCTGAATCGTCTGAATGATGCCGGCCAGGCTGACCTCGCCGAAGGGCCGGGTCAGCGCCGGCTCGACGATGGAGCGGATGAAGGCGGTGAGCTCGTCGTCGGACATGCCGACGGCGACGCCGATGGCCGGGCCATAGACGTCGGTGATGTGCCTGGTCACCACGGGCCACGCCGCCTCGTCGCCCATGGCGGCCGAGAGCAGCGAAATGAAGAAGCGGTGGGTGGAGGGGTCGAGGCGCCCGACGATGCCCCAGTC
>JBEKVF010000316.1:0-3799 GCA_049514295.1 Acidimicrobiales bacterium | reverse complement strand
GGCCGCCGCTCCGACTCTGGCACCGAAGTGGACGGCTAGGCGCGAGACATCAGCAGCGCTCACGTACACCTCGCCGGGGTTCAGTCCCTCAGCGCTCACCTGCCGCAAGCTGGCGGGCGCCTCATCAGCAAGCAGAGTCGGTTCGTCTTCCACGGCCTCTGACGACGAAGAGGAACAGCGACGTCGGCGTGAGACGGTAGGCGTATCGGCGACTCGCTCAGATCGGAAGTATTGGTCCGTAGGCTGAGGTGATGAGGCAGGAATGGCGCATCGTGCGTCGAGTTCCGGAATTCACCTTGGCACGCCCTTCGAGGGATTCGGCCCCAATGCGGTGAGCCGCCTTCGTGTGCTCGTCACTGGTGCGTCCGGATACGTCGGCGGTCGGTTGGTGCCGGTGTTGTTGGCTGAGGACTTCGAGGTCCGTTGCTTGGCCCGGACAGCAGCGAAGCTTGATGCCGCACCCTGGAGAGGTGATGCCGAAGTCGTCCAGGGAGACATTGGCGGTGACCTCTCACCGGCGATGACGGGGGTAGATGTTGCGGTCTACCTGGTCCACTCGATTGGCCAGGGTGAAGGGTGGTCGACCCGAGAGCACAAGGATGCGGCGAACTTCGCCGAGGCTGCGGCGGCGGCGGGTGTCCGTCGCATCGTCTATCTCGGTGGGCTGGGCCGTGACGATGATGCACTGAGCGAGCATCTTGAGAGCCGACACGACGTCGGACGTGTGCTCGCATCCTCCGGGGTCGAGGTCGTCGAGATCCGTGCCGGTGTGATCATCGGTGCGGGATCGGCCAGCTTCGAGATGCTCAGATACCTGGTCGAGGTACTGCCGGTGATGGTGACGCCCAGGTGGGTCGATACCAAGTGCCAACCCATCGCCATCGCCGACGTCGTCCATGTGCTCGTCGCGGCGATCGGGTCGAGAGCGAGCATCGGCGGGGTCTACGAAGCCGGGGGCACTGATGTCGTCACGTACTCCCAGATGATGGAGACGTACGCTGAGGTCGCAGGACTTGCCCACCGCTGGCTGATCCGGGTGCCCCTGCTGACGCCCCGGCTTTCGTCTCACTGGGTTGGACTCGTCACACCCGTTCCGGTTCCGTTGGCGAGGGAACTCGTCGAATCACTCGTCAATGAAGTCATTGTGGAGGGTAAGTCAGCGACTGCGGCCTTCGCCGTCCTGCCCATGGGGCTCCGGGAATCCATCAGCCGCGCATTGGCGGCCACTCAAGAGGGAAACGTCCCGACATCGTTCTCGAATGCCGACCTCGTGGTATTCAGGCCGACCCTCACTGATCCGACCTGGTCCGGTGGCACCGTCCTCTCCGATATCAGATCGCTCGAGACCGACGCAGGGCCGGGTGCGGTCTTCGAAACCTTGGGGCGCATCGGAGGCGAGAAGGGCTGGTACTCGGGCGGGTGGCTTTGGCGGGTCAGAGGGTTGCTGGACCAGCTGGCAGGCGGTCCCGGACTTCGCCGTGGGCGGAGGGCGACCCTGGCGATCGGCGATCCGCTCGACTTTTGGCGGGTAGAGGATCTCGAGCCCGAACGACGGCTGCGACTCCACGCCGAGATGCGTCTCCCCGGAGAGGCCTGGTTGACGTGGGACGTCGAGCCGAGGGGCTTGGGGGCCAGGGTCACACAGACCGCAGAGTTCAGACCACGGGGATTGCTGGGACGTCTCTACTGGCTGGCAGTCGCCCCATTCCATCGGTTTGTGTTCCCGGGCATGCTCCGCGGAGTCGTCGAAGACTCTGAAGCAACTGCTGCCGCCAAGGCACAGGGTAAGGCGGTCGGTCCCATCCGGCCGCAGTGATGGGGAGCACCAGCCTCAGGTTGAATCGACAGGGGGAGATACTCGGTCGCGACGATCTGGGATTGGGGAAGCTGCGGACCCACTGATAGTTCAGCCGATTGCGCTCCCCGGCGATCCTCGAATTCTCGGACATGAATCTGACGGGGGTGCAGAGGCGGTCTGGATGGGCCAGAGTTGGGCCGATCAGAACACGTTCCAGTCCGAGGAGCTCGAGCATGGGTCGACTGCAGGATCGAGTGGCGATCATCACCGGAGCCGGCGACGGGATCGGTCGCGGCATCGCCCGGGCCTTCGCCCGAGAGGGCGCCCGAGTGCTCGTCGCCGAGCTGCATCCCGACGCTGGCGCCGCGGTGGCCGGTGAGCTCATCGCCGAATTCGAGGCCGAGGCCCATGCCGTCACCATCGACGTGGCCGATGAGGCGGCCGTCCGGTCCATGGTCGCCGCCGCCCTTGATCTCTGGGGGACGGTGGACATCCTCGTGAACAACGCATGGGGCGGAGGCCGCCTGGGCCGTCTGGAGTACAAGACGAACGAGCAGATGGCCCATGGTCTTCGAGTCGGCTTCTACGGGCCGTTCTGGGCGATGCAGGCGGCCCTGCCGGCCATGCGCTCCCAGGGTCGCGGCAACATCATCAACCTCTGCTCGCTCAACGGCGTGAACGCCCACATCGGGACGGCCGAGTACAACTGCGCCAAGGAGGCCTTGCGCACGCTCACCCGCACCGCAGCCCGGGAGTGGGCGCCCTACGGGATCGTCGCCAACGTCATCTGCCCGGGCGCCAAGACAGCGGCGTCCCGAGCGGTCTTCGCCGCCAACCCCGAGCTCGAGGCCATGGCCGATGCCGCCAACCCGATGGGCCGTCTGGGTGATCCCGAGACCGACATTGCGCCCGTTGCTGTCTTCCTGGCCAGCGACGACGCCCGCTACCTCACCGGGAACACCCTGTTCGTTGACGGTGGCAGCCATATCAACGGCGCGCCATGGGCCCCGGACCTGCCCGACCATCCGTGAGCGATCCGACCACCTCGGATGCACCGACCGCACTGGTAACCGGCGCAAGCCGGGGCATCGGACGTGCCATCGCCATCGGCCTCGCGGATGCCGGCTTCGACGTGGCCGTCACCGCCCGGACGGTGCACGACGGCGATCCCACGGCGTTCGAGCCCGACACGGGCGCGCCGCTGCCGGGCAGCCTCGACGCCACGGCCGCGGCGATCGAGGCATGCGGTCGCCGCGCCGTGCCGATCCCCGTCGATCTGCTCGACCTGGACGCGCTGGCCCCTGCCGTGGACGCCGCCATCGTCGGCTTGGGCCACCTGGACGTGCTGGTGAACAATGCGATCTACGTCGGCCCCGGGGCCCATCGCCGGTTCCTCGAGACCGAGCCAGACGATCTGGTCCGCCGGGTGATCTGCAACGTCACCGCGCAGCTGCTGATCACCCAACGGGCCGCGGCCCATATGGTCGGGCGCGGGGGAGGCCTGCTGCTCGACATCAGCAGTGCTGCCGGACAGCTCACCCCGCAGCGTCCGGTGGGCGAAGGTGGTTGGCCTCTGGCGTACGCGGTCACGAAGGCCGGTTTCCATCGGATCGCTGACATGCTCGCCCTCGAGTACGGCGCTGCCGGGGTGCGTGCCTTCAATCTGAATCCGGGCTTCGTGGCCACCGAACGAGTGCTGGCAGTCGAGGATCTCGCCTTCGTGGCCGACCGGGGCGTCGCGCCCGAGTTCGTCGGGCGGGTAGTGGCGTGGTTCGCCACGACCGGACAGCACCGATTCGACAACGGCTCGTATCACCAGGTCACCGACCTCGCTCGTGAGCTCGGGTACCTGCCGTGAGCGGGCCGGGCGCCGACCCGATTGCCTGGCTCGTGGCGCACGAGGAAATCCGTCAGCTCGCAAGCCGCTACGCGGTCGCTCTCGACGCCCGCGATCTCGACACCCTCGTCAGCCTCTTCGTCGACGATGTGAGGGTCGGGCGT
>JBEKVF010000315.1:0-3800 GCA_049514295.1 Acidimicrobiales bacterium | reverse complement strand
CGCTCCGGCTGAGCGGGGCGATCGGCAACTGGACGATGACGATCATCATGGTGGTCGACCTCGCACTGTTCCCGGTCCCGGCCTACGTCGCCGACTACCGGGCGAGGATCGCGCCGCCCGCATTCGGCCTTCCGGAGCGCCGGTCGAAGGAGAAGAGGGATGCCTGGTTCGCCGAGGCTGTGTCGGACGAGGGTCCTGTCGGCTCGGCCGACCCGCTCGCCGCGATGTCGGGGGCCGGAGGCACCAGTGGGGCTTGAAATCCAAGAGGTCTCGGTTCGCTTCGGGGGCCTGGCCGCGCTGTACGAAGTGTCGCTCGGCGCTGCCGAAGGTGTGATCACCGGATTGATCGGGCCGAACGGAGCCGGCAAGACGACCCTGTTCAACGTGGTGACGGGGATGCAGCGCCCCAATGCGGGGGCCGTGCGTCTCGACGGCCGGGATTTGCGCGGGCTCTCGTCCTATCGCCGGGCCCGGCTCGGGCTCGGCCGCACGTTCCAACGCTTGGAGCTCTTCGGGACCCTGACCGTCGCCGAGAACATCGGGGTCGCCGCATCCATCGCGCAGCGAGGGGTTGTGAAGGCCAGGTCGAGAGCGATCCACGAGATCCGCGAGGAGCTGCTGGACCGTGTGGGACTGACGCCCGTGGCCAATGACCGAGCCGACACGTTGCCGACGGGGACCGGTCGCCTCGTTGAGCTGGCACGCGCTCTTGCCACCAGGCCCAAGGTCCTCCTCCTCGACGAACCGGCGGCGGGCCAGGACACAGACGAAACCGAGCGCTTCTCGGAGGTTCTGCGCGACCTGGCGAACGACGGACTCGCCATTTTGCTGGTTGAACACGACATGGAACTGGTCATGAACGTCTGCCACACCGTCGTGGTCCTCGACTATGGCCGCATCATCTGCACCGGCACGCCGGCGGAAGTCCGGGCCGACCCCGAGGTCCAGGCCGCGTACCTCGGCACCGCATCGGCAGCTGTGGCCGATGCCTGAACCCCTCTTGGAGTTCCGGGGCGTGCGGGCGGCCTACGAGGAAGTCGAGGTGATCCACGGGATCGACGCGACGTTCGAAGAGGGTGTCGTGACCGCTGTGCTCGGGGCGAACGGTGCCGGGAAGTCGACCCTCCTCGCCCTGGCGGCCGGCATCATGGGGCCGAGCGAGGGTGAGGTCCGCTTCGCCGGTGAAAAGGTGCGCGTGGGATCGACGTCTTCGTTGGCCCGCCGCGGGCTCTGCCTGATCCCCGAAGGCCGCGGCGTGTTCCCGAACCTGACCGTGCGGGAGAACCTCTGGGTCATGACGCACAGCGGTTCGGGGCGACGACACGTCGAGCGTTGCGCATTCGAACGGTTCCCGCGCCTGGCAGATCGCGCTGACCAGCCGGCCGGCACGCTGTCGGGCGGCGAGCAGCAGATGCTGGCGCTTGCCCGCGCCGTTGCGACGAGCCCGCGGTTGCTCATGCTCGACGAACTCTCCATGGGACTTGCGCCCATCGTCGTCGACGAGCTCTACAACCATGTCGTCCAGCTGGCGGCGGAGGGCATCACCGTCGTGGTGGTGGAGCAATTCGCACGCACCGCGCTGGCGGTTGCCACCTCGGCCATGGTGATGGCGAACGGACGGATCGTCCAGACCGGGGCGGCACGCGACGTGGAATCGGTGCTTCATTCTGCCTACCTGGGACCCGTTCAACCCGCGGAGGCGGGTTCACCTGCACACAACGGGACGTCAGATCACACCGACACCGGTTCGGGAGCCAACTAGGAATTTCCGGATCTCGAGGGACGCCTCCGCTGAAGCGGCGCGTCCTCACCGTCCGGTCCATACCGGGGAGGCGCTTCTCAATGAAGGCTCTCCGTGGAACACCCTCGCTCGTGCTTGCTGGACATGTACCCGGCCGGGAACTCCATGCCCGTGCTCGGCGTTCTTGGCCGGCGCACGCAGACTCTGGGAGTGGCGCCGTGCGTCGGCCGAAGGAACGCAATGAGGTCCACGGCCCCACGTTCGTCAGTGCTCAGCGCAGTTGTTTCTCGTCCTGCGGGTTCCACTGAGATGCGTCGCCCGCCTCACGAAGTGCGCGCTTCAAGTTCCAACGCTGACCTGAGGAGCGCGTCGTTCGCGTTCTCGGGCAGCCGGTCGAGAGGCTCCTCTAGCTCCTGGACTGTGGGGCCGAGCTTCGCCGCAAGCGGCGCCAGCTTCGCCAGATCGAAGTCGTAGAGGTTGGCGCAATTCTCCCCCAGGATCCTCTGCTTCTCGTCTGGACCGATCCCGGACATCACCTGGCGCAGCGTTTCGCGGGTGAAGGGGTGGGTCCCTTCGTCGTGGGGGTAGTCGCTGCCCCACATGAACCGGTCGGCACCGATCTGTGCCCGAACTGCCATGTCGCCGGGTCGAGGTTGACTGACCCCCATCCATACGTTCTGGGCGAAGTACTCACTCGCGAGATGCCCGAGCTTGTGCTCGTCGCCGTAGCGGATCTCCCCGGTCTGGCCTGTCTTGCGGATGCGGTCGATGGTGGCATCGAGATCCCTCAGCAATTTCGGCACCCAAGAGCACTGGGCTTCCGTGATCGCAAACTTCAGCCGCGGGAATCGCTCGAAGATGCCGCCGAGAACGAACTGGACGAAGGGCCGCTGTGAGTAGAAGCCTGCCTCGTTGATGTAGAAGAGCATGGCAAACGGATAGTCGCCGTAATCAGGTACACCCGTGCCCCCGTGGATGTTGATGGGCACCTCGAGATCCTCGATGACCTCCCATAGCCGGTCATAGGCGGGGTCGTAGAGGGGGCGGACCCACTTGACATCCGGTGGGATATTGGGCAGCAGGATACCGCCGCGGAGTCCGTGTTCCTTGATCCAGTGGACCTCGGCAATGGCGTCATCGATGTCATTGAGGAAGACCTGGCCGATGCCGGCGCGGCGGTCGGGAAACTCAGCACAGAAGTCCACGAGCCAACGGTTGTGGGCCCTGATGCCGGCGAGACGATGCTCGTACTCTTCGGCCCTGGGGGGCGCTGCGAAAAGGACGAAGCTCGGGAAAAAGGGAGGGATGGTGTTCGGGAAGATGACCTCGCCGACGACGCCATCGGCCTCCTGCTGACCGTTGCGCATGTCAGTGTCCCAATTGCGGAGCCGCCGCGTGTCCCCGAGATCCCGAAAGGGATTCTTGTATTTGGCCCGCCAGGCGTCGAACTCCTCGAGGTACTTGGGATCGAGGTATTCCCGGTAGGCAGCATGGCTGCCACCGGCGTGACTATCCGCCGTGATGATGGTGTAGTGACCATTCGCGCGGTCGATCGTGTCGTTGCCCGTCTTCATTCGTGCTCTCAATCCTGCCGCCTTCATCGAAGGCGACTTTGAAAACCATCCGTTGACATAATATTCAATGGGTCTTAGCTGTCTCTGAGCGGTTGCGGGTCGGCCTACGGCGACCGCGTCGGGCCGGGATCGAACGGCCCGCGCCCCATCTGGTCGCGCACTGTGATGACGGCGGCATTCGTCAGCGTTCGGCGCTGCCAATTGGCCCCGTCGACGACGAGGGTATGCCCGGAGATGAACCGTGCGAAGGGTGAGGCAAGGAAGGTGGCGGCCCAGCCGAGCTCTTGAAGTCGCCCCACCCGTAGCGCCGGCTGGCAGGCGTCTTTCTCGCTGGTTCGGTCAAGGTTGCCCTTGATGTCAGCCGTCATGTCCTCGTGGGGGAAGAGTCCGGGCACCAACCCATTCACCTGGATCCCGTATGGCCCCCATTCCACGGCGAGCGTCTCCACCATGTTCTTCACCCCAGCCTTCGCAGCGGCTGAGTG
>JBEKVF010000314.1:0-6264 GCA_049514295.1 Acidimicrobiales bacterium | reverse complement strand
CCGACGCGAATCACCACCCTGAGGTAGGGACCGCTCAAACGTGAGGCCGACCGTCATGACCTCCCAGCCCCCGTCGACCTCCCCGATCCTCAGGGAGTCGCTCACCCGCACGTCGGTGTAGAAGGTCAGATTCGTCCTCTCACCGGACACCGTGAACACGGGCTGAATCTCGACACCGGGTTGAC
Source organism: Acidimicrobiales bacterium (assembly GCA_049514295.1). Lineage (GTDB taxonomy): Bacteria > Actinomycetota > Acidimicrobiia > Acidimicrobiales > RAAP-2 > Bog-473. The sequence continues at coordinate 6,079 of JBEKVF010000314.1, read as the reverse complement.
GCAACGGCACCAGGAAGGTGGTGAGGCCCTTGTGCTTGGCTACCTCGGAATTCGTCCTCGTCAGGAGGAACACGTAGTCAGCCTCTTGGGCATTGGTCGTGAACATCTTCTGCCCGTTGATCACCCATTCATCGCCATCGCGCACGGCCCGGGTCTGCGCCGCGGCGACGTCGGACCCCGCTTCGGGCTCGGTGAAGCCGAGGGCGATGATGATCTCTCCACCAAGGGCCTGAGGCACGATCAGGCGTTTCTGTTCCTCCGTCCCCATGTGCCGAATGACGTTGGCCACCATGAGAGTGGTGCTGCCGCCGTACGTGGGTGCCCCCGCACTCTGGAATTCCTCGGCGAGCGCCAGTACCTCGAGGGAGTCGCGACCCTGGCCGCCGTATACCTCGGGCCATCCCGGCGCCAGCATCCCGTGATCCACCCGGGCCTTGTGAAAGTCCCAGTCGTGATGCACCCCGGTGCGATGCATCCGCTCTCGAACGTCGTCGGTGAAGTGCTCGTCCAGGAACTGCCGGGCCTCGTCTCGTAGTGCATCGCTGCCCTCACCCAGGCGAAAGTCCATCGTCATCCGCCCCTTCTCATTGCCGAGAGCCGGCCGGCGGCGCCACGTGCATACATGTGTGCGGGCTCCCCGAACACCGCAGGCCACGCCCTCGCTCGACGGAAGTACAGCTGGATGTCGAACTCGAGCATGAAGCCGTATCCCCCGTGGTAGTGCAGGCTGCGATAGCTCGCATCGCGAGCCGACTCCGAACAGAATCCACAGGACAGACAGGCCAGCTCTGTCGCCCGTGCCACGTCCTCACTCGCGGCCCACGCCGCTTCCCGGGCGATCAACCTGCTCCCTTCGATGGCGGTCGCCGCATCAGCCAACCCGTGGGCAACGGCCTGGAACGATCCGATCGGGACCCCGAAGGCACGCCGCTCCTTGGCGTACTCCACGCCCAGTTCGATTGACCGGGTCCCGATGCCGACCAGCGCGTTGGCCATGAGCACCAACCATTCGTCGCGCGCCTGCTCGAACACCTGCTCCGCACGCTCTCCGGACAGCAGCTCGACGGCGGTGGAATCGATGGCGATGTCGGCGAGTGGCATCGACCCGATGTTGGATGTGGGGCGTGCTCGATGCACGACCGGCATGCACTTGAGCCCGCTGCCGTCGAAGAAGACCACCTCATCGGCGACCGCGCCCGCCGGAACCAGCGCGAGCACTCCACCCCTTGGCGGATGCAGCGCGACCGTCGTGAGGTGACGGCCGCCGAGGGCCCGGCCGAGTGCATCTGCTGCGGCGTGACCACCGGCGCGCGCCAGCACCCGCGCCCCGACCTGCCCCTCTATGAGCGGTGCGGGCCCGAGGTGCCGACCGTGCTGCTCCGCCACCAGGGCCATATCGAGCAGGGAGGCGCCCCAGCCCCCCGATTGCTCGTCGACCGCCATCTCTAAGGTGCCCATGGTCCGCAACGATGCCCAGATGTCGGCATCGTGACCAGACGGCTCGGCGGCGCGCACCCGCTCAATTGGGCACTCCTTGGCATAGAACGCCGCGAATGCATCGATGAGTTGTTGCTGCTCTCCCGAGGGGTTCAGGTCCATCGCGCGAGCTCTGGGCGTCGCTCAGCGGTAGTCGGCGGGCGCGCCCTCGAGGATCACGGTCTTTGTCTCGAGGAAGGGAAGCAGACCTTCAGTGCCACCTTCGCGCCCGATGCCGGACTGCTTGAAGCCACCGAAGGCGACGCCGAAGTCGGTGCGGAATGCGTTATGACCGACGGTTCCGGAGCGCAGACGGCGGGCAACGGCGCGGGCCCGGTCCACGTCGTGGGTGAACACCGAGGCATTGAGCCCATAGATGGTGTCGTTGGCGGTGGCCACGATGCGGTCCTCGTCTTCGACCGGGATCACGCTGAGCACCGGGCCGAAGATCTCCTCCTGGGCGATCGTTGACGAATTCTCCACATTGGCGAAGACCGTGGGCTCGACGTAGTAGCCGCGATCGAGGTCTTTGGGCCGTCCACCGCCGGTGACCAGCGTCGCCCCCTGTTCGATACCCGTCGCGATGTAACCCTCGACCCGGTCACGCTGACGACTCGAGACGAGTGGCCCCATCTGGGTCGCAGCGTCAAAAGGATCGCCGACCCGCACCTGGGAGAAGGCGCTCGCCAACGCGTCGACCAGCTCGTCGTGGCGCCCGCGGCTGACGACGATCCGGGTCAGCGAGGAGCACACCTGCCCCGCGAGCATGCACTCCGCCCTTGCCAGCGTCGCGGGCCACAGATCGACGCAATCCGCCGACCGGCAGCGGTCGAGCCGGTGAAGGTGATCTTGTCGACGCGGGCGTCCCTCACAAGGAGTTCGGACACCTCCCGATCGGCGGTCACGACGTTCAGCACTCCCGCAGGAAGGTCCAGGCCCTCGGCGATCTCGGCGACAACGTAGGCGTCGCCCGGTGCCTCCGGTGAGCACTTGAGCACAACCGTGCACCCGGCCAGGAGTGCCGGTGCGATCTTGTAGGTGATGAGGCCGATCGGGGCGTTCCACGGAATGATGGCGCCGACAACCCCCACCGGCTCTCGCACGAGGAGGCCGAATTCGCCCTGCGACGGCTGCACCCTCTCCTCGAAGTGAAAGCTCCCGGCCAGACCCGCGTAGTAGTCGAATGCGCCGGCGATTCCCGCTGCACCGTGCTTGGCGATGACGTGGAGGGCACCCGACTCGCGAGGCCAGATCTGCCCGATGTCGTCCGCCCTGCCTCGCAGGCCCGTGGCGAACCCGGTGAGGAATTCGGCCCGTTCGGCGTGGGTCATCCGGGGCCAGGGCCCTTCGTCGAAGGCCCGACGGGCGGCCGTCACCGCGCGGTCGATGTCGGCGGGCTGGGCCTCGGGGACACGGAAGTAGATCTCCTCCGTGGTCGAGTCGATGACGTCGATGGTCGCGCCCGAAGAAGGAGCGACCCAACTGCCGTCAATGAAGAGGCGGTCGGCGTGAAGGAGCGGCGCCACGGTCTCATCTGTCACAGTCATTTGGAAATTCCCCGATCACGTCGCCGGTCACTTGGCGGACCCGCGTCTCATCGGGGCCAGCGTAGCCACCCGCCTCACATGGCATCCGGGTCAGGCTTCGGCGGCAGGCTGTCGCGGTACGTCACCGGCAGCAGCTCGATCAACTGCCCGTCGGGGTCCCGCACGAACAGAGCGGCACCGATGTCGCTGTCCAGGACGATCTGCCCACCGCATGCGGCGGCCCGCTCGGCCGTGGCCCGCACGTCGTCGACGGAGATCGAGAGGTGGGTCAGCCCCGGCTCGTTCATCGTGCGCTCCCGGTACGGCGCCGTCACGCCGGGCGCGGAGTAGTGCATCAGCTCCAGCACGAAGCCATCGAGGGTTAGGTAGGAGGCGGTGACCCCGAGCGGCGGCGTGAGGCGGGTGAGCTTCCCCGTCGGCTGGTCGGGGGGAGAGATCTCGTACCAGGTCTTGAAGCCGAACACCTCCTGGTAGAACCGCTTTGATCGTTCGAGGTCGGTGACGACCTGCCCAGTGTGATTGTACGTGCCCATTCGCGTCCTCCGGTAGGTGCAATCCGTCGCGTCGCTCAGCCGACTGGGGTGTATTCGAGGTAGAGCCGATCCAGGCCACGGAGCATCCACGTCGGCGTGTACTCCCAACGGCGGGCACCCGCGGGGCCGTGATGGGACTCCGAGATCCGGATGTCCTGCATCCGGTCGAGCAGGCGCTGGAGCGACACGTTCGCTTCGGCACGGGCCAGCGGGGCACCGGCGCAGGTATGGATGCCGTGCCCGAACGCGATGTGCTGGCGGCCGTTCTCCCGGTCGAGGCGCAGCTCGCCGGGATCCTTGAACTCTCGCGGGTCGCGGTTGGCGGCGCTGTGCAGCACCATCACCGTGCTGCCGGCCGGGATCTTGGCGTCCTCAACCGTGGTCGGCACCCGGGACAGGCGAAAGGTGCCCTTGATCGGGCTCTCGAGCCGCAGTGCTTCCTCGAGGAACGGTGTGATCAGGCTGCGGTCGTCACGGAGCTGCTGCTGCAACTCGGGGCGTTCGCCGAGGATCTGCAGCGATGTGCTGAGGAGCCGTGCCGTCGTCTCCTGACCAGCCGCGAACAGATTGGAGGCGATGCGCATCACGTCGTCGACGGGAGGCAGCGTGCCGTCGGGAAACGTGGCCGTTGCCAAGCCGGTCATGACGTCATCGCGCGGCTCGCGCCGACGGTCCTCGATATAGGTCGTGAACTGGGCGTAGAGGTACTCCAACGGCTTGTGCGTCATTTCGAGCGAGTCGTGGTGTATGAGCTTTTCCAGGAATTCCTCATGGTCTTCCTCCGGTACCCCGAGGAGATCGGCGATCACGAGCAGGGTATAGGGCCCTGCGTACTCGCTGACGAACTCGCACTCGCCCCGGGCATGGAACCGGTCGATCTGGCGATCAGCCAGCCGTCGGAGGGACCGCTCGTTCTCCTTCAGCCGCTTGGGAGTGATCAGGCGCATGAGGAGTCCCCGGTGGGCTGTGTGCTTCGGAGGATCGTACGTCGGGAGCTGGTCGCCGAACGGAAGCGTGTGCCGGTAGGTCTCGATGATCTGGGTGACATCATCGCCCTCCAGGGGGACGGGGAACTTCGCGAAGGGACCGATCGCCGATATGCAATTCGAGAACGTCGCCTGGTCGTGATACACGGCAATCGCCTCGTCGTAACCGGTCACCATGTAGACGTCGTGGAACGGCTCCTTGGTGACCGGGCATTTTCCACGCAGGTAATCGAAGTAGGGGTACGGGTCCACGAAGAGATCCTTGGTACGGAAGTAGTCGACGGAATCGAACGGGTCGTCGCTCAATGGTGCTCCTCGGTCGTGAACAGCGCGTGCGCCGTTCGGATGGGTACGAATGCAGGGTGGTCGGGGTGCGTGGCTGCGGAGCCCCTCCGTGCGCGTGACCAGCGCGGGTAGCGGATCGTCGCCGTGCGTCGGAGGTCCGTCACGCGGGGTATGTTCCGGTGCCGCGCCGGACTCCGAGGAGACGGCAGGGGTGGAGCTACGGAGGTCGGATCTCCGTGCCGGAGCCGAGTCGAGAGGAGCCGCTGGAAATGGGGCAGGAGCTCGCGGGAAAGGTTGCGATCGTCACGGGCGGAGCGAGCGGAATCGGCCGCGCCACCGCCGAGCTGTTCGTCCAGGAAGGGGCGGAGGTCGTCGTCGCCGACATCACGGTGGAGGAGGGCGAGGCACTGGCAGCCGGACTCGGTGCTGCCGTGGCCTTCAAGCGGACGGACGTGTCCGATGCCGACGAGGTCCAGGCGCTGGTCGATTTCGCCGTGGACAGGTTCGGCGGCCTTCACGTCATGTTCAACAACGCCGGCATCTCCAGCTCGTTCCGTCGGTTCTTGCGCGACGACCTCCGCGACTTCGACCGTGTGATGGCCGTCAACCTGTTCGGAGTGATCATCGGGACGCAGCGCGCCGCTCGGCACATGGCGGAGCACGGCGGTGGCTCCATCATCAACACCTCGTCGATCGGGGGCCTGACCGGAGGCGGCCCTCCGATCTCCTATCGCACATCGAAAGCGGCCATTGCCCAGTTCAGCCGGATGGTCGCCACGGATGTGGCCGAATACAACGTCCGCGTGAATTGCATCGCCCCCGGGCACATCGCGACGGGGATCACCAACTATGACCTGGGCCCCACCATTGAGCTGGACCAGCCGCTGCAGCGCCGAGGGACCTCGCAGGACGTCGCCGAGGCCGTGCTCTTCCTGGCCAGTGAGCGATCGGCCCAGATCACCGGGATCACCGTTCCGGTGGATGGAGGGACCGTGGCCGGACGTCCCGTCCGCCAGATGACGACGGCCCAGGCGAGCACCAAGGACGCGGGCTCCGGCTGAGTGCTCGCGGCCGGGGGACGGCGCGAACGTACACAGACCGGGCCGTACGAGCGGACTCAGCGGTGGCTTCAACGAGGGGGTGACGGCGTCCATTCCGCTAGGCCAACTTCGCCGACCAACCCCCGTCGACGGGGATGACCGCACCCGTCACGAACGAGGCTCGATCGGAGGCCAGAAACGCGCCCACCTCG
>JBEKVF010000313.1:0-3810 GCA_049514295.1 Acidimicrobiales bacterium | reverse complement strand
CGGTCCACGCGGACCCGACGTCTTCGCCGGCGTGGTCGCCACCGCGTACAGGCCGACTCCGAGTCCGCCCAGCCCCACCACCAGAGACGCAACGACGACGGGCACGACCCACCTCGGCATCTGTGTGGCCACTTCCCTCGATGCAAGCGCCTCAGATCCTGATTGAGCAATCGACAAGGGTCACGCCTTTCGTTTCGGCTACCGCGGACCGGTCGCGGCGGTATCGACGCACGATGTGCCGGCCAGCTCCCCTTGCCGATGCTATCCACAGGACCTTCGGAGCCCGGGTCACCGATTTCCCGGGCCGTAAGCTCCGTCCCATGCAGCTGAGCCGGGAGTGCGCACGGGTGCTGGGCTCGCTGGTGGAGAAGGGCCTCACCACGCCCCAGCAGTACCCGCTCACCATCAACGCCCTCGTGGCCGCGTGCAACCAGGCATCGAACAGGGAGCCGGTCGTCAGTTACGACGAGCAGGTCGTGCAGTCGGCCCTCGACGAGCTCAAGGGCCTGCGACTGGTCCGCTTCGTCCTGCCCTCGCACGGCCGCTCCGTCGTCCGCTACAGGCAGGTGCTCGACGAGGCACTCGGGCTCGACTCCCGGCAGTGCGCCATCCTGGCCGTGCTCATGCTGCGCGGGGCACAGACGGTGGGTGAGCTGCGCACCCGGACCGAGCGGATGTCACGGTTCGACGGGCTCGACGAGGTGGAGCACGAGCTGGACCTCCTGGCCTCGCGAAACGAGCCTCTCGCCGGGAACGTCGGCCGCCGGCCGGGGCAGAAAGAGGAGCGCTGGGCCAGTCCCCTCGTGAGCACCGAGGGCCGTGGTGCGGCTGACGACGCCGACCCCGGGGTCGCCCCACGCTCGCCCGCGGAGGATGAAGGCACCGGACACGTGGGAGACGACCGTCCTCCGCTGAATGACCGGGTGGACGACCTGCGATCGGAGCTGACCGACCTCAGATCCGAAGTCGCCCAGCTCCGGCACGAGCTGGAGGAACTGCGGGAGAGCCTCGGGGGCTGACTCGCTCAGATCGCCGCGGGGCACACGCCGTACGTCTTGATCTCGTAGATGGGCGAGCTCGGTGGTGACGGATAGGTCTCGCTGTTGAGCGCGAAGACGATGTCGTTCGGAGCCTTCCAGAAGTCGGTGCCGGTCTGGGTGAGCCGGTAGGTGCGCTTCAACTCCGCGAAAGTGCTGCCCAGGGTGATCCCCTTGGCGGTCTGCAACCTCGGGGAGACGGCCGGGGCGGACGGCGATGGCGAACCCAAACCGTTGACCCAGTAGCGGTACCCGCTGAAGCGGCCGTGCCGGAACTGGACGATCAGGTCGTGCCACGCCACCTCGGTGTACCCACCGACGCAGCCGGCATCGGGGTGCCCCGTCGGGGACCCGAGCCTCGCCGAGACCGCTCTCGTCACGGAGCGAGCCGACGAGCCGAATCGGGCGACCCCGAGACCGTTGCCGGCGAGCAGGACGGAGGTCTTCGAGCTCGAATGCGCGGAGGCCACGAGGGGTGCGCTCGCGACCAACACCAGCAGGCAGACTCCGAGACCCCCGAGCAGCGGGCGACGCCGCCTCCGCGGCCCGAATCTCACCTCGTGGCCCACCTCACAGCGGCGTGACGTAGGCGCCCGAGATCCCGCCGTCGACGAGGAACGTCGACGCCGTGATGAACGACGAGTCGTCGGAGGCGAGGAAGGCTGCCGCGGCGGCGATCTCCGAGGCCTCCCCGAAGCGACCCATGGGGATGTGCACGAGGCGCCGGGCGGCCCGCTCGGGATCCTTGGCGAAGAGCTCCTGGAGCAGCGGTGTGTTGACGGGCCCGGGGCACAGCGCGTTGACGCGCACGCCCTGGCGGGCGAACTGCACGCCCAGCTCGCGCGACATGGCCAGCACTCCCCCCTTGGAGGCGGTGTAGCTGACCTGGCTCGTCGCCGCGCCCATGACCGCGACGAACGACGCCGTGTTGATGATCGACCCCTTGCCGCGCGCCAGCAGGTGCGGCAGCGCGTGCTTGCAGCAGAGGTAGACGGACGTCAGGTTGACCCGCTGCACCCGCTCCCACGCGTCCATCCCCGTGTCGAGGATGGAGTCGTCGTCGGGCGGGCTGATGCCCGCGTTGTTGCAGCAGACGTCGATGCCCCCGAGGCGCCCGGCCACGTCCGCGTAGAGGGCCTCGACCTCGGAGGACGACGTCACGTCGGTACGGACGAAGATCCCGTCGACCGCTGCCGCCACCTCGCCCCCGGCGGCCTCGTCGAGGTCGACGACGGCCACCCTGGCCCCCTCGGCGGCGAAGCGCTCGCACATGGCGCGGCCGATGCCGCTCGCCCCGCCGGTGACGACGGCGACGCGGTCGACCAGGCGGCGGGCGCAGGGGGCGGTCTCGCTCATGTCTCTCCTTGCTGAGCCGATGGGTGGCGGGCGCGCTCGGTCTGCGGCCGCTAGTCCGAGCTGATGAAGACGTTCTTGACGTCGCAGAACGCGTCGAGGGCGTCGGGGCCGAGCTCCCGGCCGATCCCGGACTGCTTGACCCCGCCGAAGGGAGTCCAGTAGCGCACCGACGAGTGCGAGTTGACCGACAGCGTCCCCGTCTCGACCGCCCGCGCCACGCGCAGCGCCCGCCCCACGTCGCGTGTCCACAGCGAGCCCGAGAGCCCGTACGGGGTGTCGTTGGCCAGGCGGACGGCGTCCGCCTCGTCCTCGAAGGGGATGACGGCCACCACCGGCCCGAAGATCTCCTCGGTCGCGGCCCGGTCCATCGGGTCGACCGGCGCCAGCACGGTGGGGGCGAACCAGTTCCCCGGGCCGTCGGGGCACGAGCCGCGCATCGCCACCCGGGCGTCCTCGGGCACGAAGGAGGCCACGGTGGCCAGGTGGGCCTCGGAGATCAGCGGGCCCATCTCCGTCGCCTCGTGCGTCGGGTCGCCCACGACGACGCCCGCGACGGCCGGCTCGAGGAGCGCCATGAAGCGCTCGTAGACCGAGCGCTGGACGAGGATGCGCGAGCGCGCGCAGCAGTCCTGCCCGGCGTTGTCGAACACCCCGTAGGGGGCCCGGGCCGCCGCCAGCTCGAGGTCGGCATCGGCGAACACGATGTTGGCGCTCTTGCCGCCCAGCTCCAGGGTGACCCGCTTGATCTGCTGGGCGCAGCCGGCCATGACGGCGCGCCCCACCTCCGTGGAGCCCGTGAAGCACACCTTGCGCACGGCGGGGTGGGCCACGAAGCGCTCGCCGACCACGCTGCCCTTGCCGGGCAGGATCTGCAGGACCCCCTCGGGCAGGCCGGCCTGGAGCGCGAGCTGGCCGATCCGCAGCGTGCTGAGCGGGGTCAGCTCGGCCGGCTTGACCACGACGGTGTTGCCGGCGGCCAGCGCAGGCGCGAACCCCCAGCCGGCGATCGCCATGGGGAAGTTCCAGGGCACGATGACGCCCACGACGCCCAGCGGCTCGTGGAACGTGACGTCGAGGCCGCCCGGGACCGGGATCTGCCGGCCGCTCTGGCGCTCGGGCGCGGCGGCGTAGTACTCGAGCACGTCCCGCACGTTGCCGGCCTCCCAGCGCGCGTTGGTGATCACGTGGCCCGCGTTGACCACCTCGAGCGCGGCAAGTTCGTCACGGTTGGCGTCCACCTCGGCGGCGAAGCGCCGGAGCAGGCGGGCCCGGTCGCCCGGGGCCATGGCCCGCCAGTGCCCGAACGCGGCGGCCGCCAGCTCAATGGCCGCGTCGACCTGTTCCGCGGTCATCCCCTCGACCGTGGTGATCACCTCTCCGGTGGCTGGGTTGCGGACGTCCACGGACTGATCTTTGC
>JBEKVF010000312.1:0-3827 GCA_049514295.1 Acidimicrobiales bacterium | reverse complement strand
GGTTTGTCCATCTGCCCCAGGCCGTCTTCTGCAGTGCTCCTGAGCAGGGCCTTCAGTCCACGTAGTTCGTGACCATCTCCTCCGTTACACCTGTTCGATTGCCAATCGGGCCGACAGTTCGATCGAATTTCGCCCAGGAGGACTTTCTCCGCGAAGGGCTCGAATGCTGAAGCAGGGCCTCGGCTACCCGCGGATCTTGAGCTTGGTGTAGCGCCCGCCGATAAGCCATTCCGAGACATAGAGATTGCCGTCCGCATCTGTGGCCAGTGAGTGCGGCGAGTTGAACTCATTCGGAACGGGCAGGTGCGCTCGCTCGACTCGTGCGTCGTCGCTCAATGCATTCGGCCATCCTGGACGTTCAGGCCAACCGACGCCTGCATAGGCCCTCTCACTGGCACCGACGTAGCCAACGAAGCTGTCCTCAGCATCGACGACCGCGAGCCGTGAGTACAGCTCGGCGATGACGAGCAGGTCGTCCGAGACCGCGAAGCCACTTGGGCTGTTCAGGAACGTACTTCCGAAGGTTCGCACGTAACGACCTTTCAGGTCATACACCTGGACGCGCTTGTTTTCGCGGTCGGCGATGTAGAGCTCCGGTGTCTTGTCGCCCCGCCGGTCGATGAACACGGCGTGCGGGCACAAGAACCGTCCGCCCCCTTCCTCACCGGTCAGGGTCAATCGATGGTTGCCGTGCTTGTCGAAGAGATGCACCAAGCTGGATCCGTACCCGTCCGCGACCCAGATGTCGCCGGCGCCTCCGAACCTTTCTTCGTCCACGGCCGTGCCACACGGGCAGTAGTCGCCCATCATGCCCGCCGGCGATCCAGGTTCTCGTCGCGGGATGGGGAGCTCGGCCAGGATCTCGCCGTCGAGGTTCATCTTGACGACTCTGGGCGGACGCGATTCCACATGGACGCCCCGACCGAAGACGGGCGCCCACTCCTCGTCGCCATCATCGAGGCCGACCTCGAAGACGAAGCCGGGGTCGCTCACCCACAGGAACTCGTTGTCGCCCTCTCGCACCAGAGTGATGCCGTGTCCCTCGGTGAGACCGGGCCTGACAAACCTCGAGACATGACCGCTCTGGTCGAACCTCACCAGTTGCCCAGCATGAAATCCAATCAACTCCCCGGCACCTGTAACGACGATCCCGTTGTGAGCCCACGAGCTCATCGCCTCGGGGACTGCTGAGAGATCGGCCCAATCGAACGTCATGTCATGTGCGTGCACGTCACCTCCTAGGTTGCCGACCCGGATGACCTGAACCGTGGTCGCCTGGGCTCCCCCGTGGCTATCCGCATTCATTTCTTCACGACCGCAGAAATTTGCGCTTCAGCCCCTCCATGACAGCGTCGTAACCGAGTTCGAAGAGCTCCTCGCGTGAGAACCGCGTGGAGCGGGTCACGTTGTCCAACGTTGCCGTCGATGTGCCGTGTGCGACGAAGTGCGCCATTGCGTCGAGGTCGATTTGACCCGTCATGAACGTGAACAGCGTCGCGAAGCACACGACAGCGGCCTCCGGGTCGAATCCGCCTTCGGCGAGGATCGTGAGCACGCCGTCCGCAAGTCGAGCGCCCTCACTTGAACCTCCGTCCCCAAGGTGTGCCGACACCCCGGGGTGCTCTGCGAACACCCTGCGGGCGTCGGCGTGGAGCTTCCGCAGCCGTTGCTCCCAGTCGCCCTCATCGGCTCTCGAAACGCGAATCTCGCTCAGTATGTCGTCGACGACCAGTGCATGGAGGTATTCCCGGCTCGGCGCGTAGTGATAGATCGTCATCGGCGGGACGCCAAGCTCTCGGGCCAGCGCTCGCATCGAGAGGTTGTCGAGGCCGAACTCGCGCGTCACCCGAAGGGCCGCCTCGACGACCTGATGCGTACTCAGGGACGGCGGTCGCCCCCTCGAGCGAGGTCTGTCATTCGCCGCAGAGCGTGAGCGGGTGCTGGGGGGATGGTTACTCGTCACCGCTTGCTTGCCTCGCCGGTTATTTCTAGTATGCCGTACGACAATAACACCCGCGTCGGACTCTGGAAGCGAATCGGACGCTCCCGCCGAAGGGTTGGCGGAAGAAAGGACCAGGTGGACGAGGAGATCCCCGGAACGCTGCTGCTGGATCCAGAGGTGCTTGGTGACCCGTACCCCCTCTACAGGCGGCTGCGGGAACACGCCCCGGTTTGGGAGATAGCCGGGACCGAGGTCTTCATCGTCAGCACGTTCGAGCTCTTGGTCGAGGCAAGTGCTCGAGTCGCGGATTTCTCGTCGAATATGAAGTGCCTGCTCTATCGCGACGACGCCGGATTGCCTGGCCGGTTCACATTCGGGGACGCCGGCGGTCAGGTGCTGGCTACCGCGGATCCGCCCTTGCACGAGATCCATCGCCGGGCCGTCTTTCCCGAACTCGTGACGAAACGCATGGAGGCGCTCGATCCGGAGATCCGCGACCTCGCAGACGGGCTCGTGACCCGTTCGTTACAGAAGGGGACGATCGAGTTCATGAGCGCCATTGGCAACGTCGTGCCCATCACGATGATCAGCCGACTCATCGGGTTTCGCGGCAGCAACCTCGACGAGCTCTGGCGCTCAGCAGTGCACATGACCAGGTTGGTTGGGTCGACACTGACGCTCGACGAGCTCGTGAATTACGCGGCCGGTGGTGACGAGGTCCAAGCCTGGATCGCCGACCAGGTCGATGCAGCCGTCAAGGAACCGAGCGAGGACCTGCTCGGCGCCGTTGCTCGCAGCATCGTTGACGGGATTCTCACTGCGTCCGAGGCAGCCGGCATCTTGACGATCCTGTTGAGCGCGGGCGGGGAATCCACCACGAGTCTGCTCGGGAACGCGGTGCGCATGCTCGCCGAGGATCCCGAGCTTCAGGACCATCTCCGCCGGAACCTCGATCAGGTGCCGCTCTTCGTGGAGGAGGCCCTCCGGCTCGAGTCCCCCTTTCGCTACATGATGCGGACCGTCCCGGCGGACACGTCGCTCGGCGGCGTGGAGATTCGCGCCGGGGCAACCGTATTGTTGCTCTGGGCCGCCGGCAACCGTGACGAGCGGGAATTCGAGCATCCCGACGAGGTTGACCTGAGCCGGCGGGTCCCGCGTCGCCATGTGGCGTTCGGGCGGGGGATCCACCACTGCGTCGGCGCGCCTCTCGCCAGAATCGAGGCACGCAACGTGCTCTCCGTGCTGCTCGATCGCACCAGCAATATTTCCCTCGACCCCGATCATCCGCCGCGTTGGATTCACAGCCTGTTGGTCAGACGTCATCAAGACCTACCCGTGCGGCTCCTGGCCGGTTGAGTCGAGTGAAGACCCACCTACTGCAGAACTGTGGAGGAAGGACGTACCTACACCGCGCAGTGCGCGCTTCACTACTGGCGGCCATTGCCAGCCTGCCCTTCGTCTCATTCGAGGCGGCGGCAACGACAGCGGCGGCGTCGCCGGCACCGATCACCATTGCGTACATCACCAACGTGACGGGCCAGGCCGCGGCCGAGAACGGGACATCGCCGGCGGCATTCGAGGCCCGGCTCGACCTCCAGAACGCGGAAGGTGGTGTGAATGGGCACAAGCTCGTACCCCTTGTCATTGACGACCAGACGAATCCTTCCGAGATCACGACTGCCGTGCAGGATGCCATTTCGAAGGGGGCGTTTGGCATCGTCTCCGAGAGCGTCTTGATGTTTCTCGCGGCCAAATACCCGCAGCAGGCAGGGATGCCGGTGACGGGCGCCTACACCGATGGCCCCGAATGGGGTACGCAGCCCTACACGAACATGTTCGCCTCCGACGAAGGCAGTGTGGACCCGAAGTATCCGGCCAACACGAC
>JBEKVF010000311.1:0-3829 GCA_049514295.1 Acidimicrobiales bacterium | reverse complement strand
AGCCGGCCGAGCCGGGTGGTGTGGCGCGGCGCGCAGGGAGGTCCGGACGAGTGGGTGGACACGACCTTCACGTTCGAGCTGCGGGCCGAAGGCGACGAGACCGTGGTGCTGTTCACCAACGCCGGCTGGCGCGAGCCCGTCGAGTTCATGCACCACTGCAGCACGGCGTGGGCCTACTACCTGCTGAGCCTCAAGCACGGGCTCGAGGGTGGCAAGGCGACGCCGTTCCCGCGCAACGAGCTCGTCAGCAGCTGGGGGTGAGCGCCATGACCGACCTGAGCATCGAACGCGAAGTCCTCATCGAGGCGCCGGCCGACGTGGTGTGGCGCACGATCACCGAGCCCGACCAGATCTCCCAATGGTTCGCCGACCGGGTCGAGCTCGATCTGCGATCGGGTGGCGCCGGCACCCTCGTGTTCGAGGACTCGGCAACCAAGGAGCCAACGACGGCGCCCCTGGTGGTGGAGACGGTCGAGCCGCCGCAGCGGTTCTCGTTCCGATGGGGCCACCCCGACGGAGAGGCGCCCGTGCCGGGGAATTCCGTGCTGGTCGAATTCACGCTCTCGGCGGAGAGCGGCGATCGAACACGTCTGCGGGTCTCGGAGACCGGTCTCGACGGGATCGGCTGGCCCGAGGACCAGAAGGCGCGCTACGCCGAGGACCACCGTGACGGGTGGGCCTTCTTCGTCGGCCGCCTCGAAGGCCTGCTCGCCGCCGGAGCGGGATGAGCGCCGGTCCCGACGACGAACTGTGGTCGGCGATCGCCGATCCATCGCGTCGTCGGGTCCTGGACCTGCTCGTCGAGGGCGGTGACGCGACCGCGAGCTCCCTGGCGCAGAAGGTGCCGTTCAGCCGCCAGGCCGTCATCAAGCAGCTGGTGGTGCTGGAGCACGCCGGACTGGTCACCCGCCAGCGGGACGGACGCGAGGTTCGATTTCGCGTCGACCCCGATCGCCTCGACGACGCATCGCACGCCATGGCGCAACTGGCCAACCAGTGGGACCGACGACTGCAGGCCATCAAGCGGCTTGCCGAAGCCGCGCACAGGGAAGCCGGCGATCGAGAGAAGAGCTGACGACACCCGGCGTAGGTCACACGGCGAGCCGTGACTCGACCCTCCAGGCGAGCCGGCGTCAGCGCGTGCGCAACCTCTTGGCGGCGCGGCGGGCGCGGGCCGGCACGGCGTCCGGGCCGGCGACGCTCCAGGCGGCCCGGTTGGCGAGTGGCGCCAGCCGGGGGCCGGCGGGGCGCCGGCACACGTAGCCCAGCAGGTAGCAGTCCGCGATCTCGTGGAAGACGCCGCGCTTCGTGGCGAGCTCGACGGGGTCGAACACGCCCCGGGCGACCGACTCCCCTCCGTAGTTGATCCCGACGGCCTGCTCGATGACGAACCCGTTCCCCCGGAGCATGGCCGCCAATTCCTCGTGCGCGTACTCGTACTTGTGGTCGGGATCGATGTACGCCTCCTGCTGCAACCGGGTCAACTTGCTGTTGGGCGTGTCGAGGGCGAGGTACCCGCCGGGCTTGAGCGCCCGGCGGGCCTGTGACAGCACGCTGTTGGCCTGGCGCCGCGTGATGTGCTCGATGCTCTGCCCGCTGTACACGAGGTCGAAGGACCCGGACGGGTAGGAGCTCAGGTCGGTCATGGAGTGGTAGCGGTACGTCACGAGGCCCCGGGGGGTCTGCACCGACGTGGGGCGGGACTCGTCCTGGTAGAGCTCGTGCCTGTCCTCGCTCGGGAGATCCACGACGATCAGCTCGTCGAACGGGTACGGGTAGCCCATCAGCACGAGCGCACCGGACGGATCGCCGATGGCCGCGCCGCCGATGTCGAGGATGCGCCTGGCGCGGGGCAGGCTCCGGATGAAGACGCCCCTCCCGTAGTGCAGGGACGGACCGAACTCCGTCATGGGGGCGGCGTGGCTCCACTCCGCGGAGTGGATCAGCCATTCGACGAGCTGGCGCGGGGAGAGCGCCCCGCTCTCGAGCTCCGCCACATAGGCACCCTCGGCGGAGAGGTCGGGCTCGCGGCCGAAGAGCAGGTGGAAGAGGCCCCGCAGAAGCTGCCTGCTCGGGAGATCCTCGATCAGGCCGGTTTCCGGGAACTGGGACTGCTCGCTCACTCGGGGCGAGGGTACACGACGTGGCGCGGACCCCCGAGGGCCCTCGACCCCGGCGCTCCGGCGCAGGGGACGCTCAACCGGATGACGGGAGGCAGTAGTAGATCTTGAGCGCCAAGGCGACGGGCGCCTTGTTGCCTTTTGGCGCGACGTGCAGACAGTGCCGGACGATGTACGCGGTGCTCGGGGTGGCACCCGGCGACGCGACGAGCGCCAGATGGAAATCCCCGGCGGCGATCATTGCCTGCGTGGCGGCGATGGACGGTGCGGGAATGGTGCCGGTGTACCCCCCCAGCGGGAGCACCTCCTCGCCGGTCGCGTAGATGAAGGGCGCGGCCACGGCCGACGTCTGGGCCGCCATGAGGTACGGCGCGCCCCGGCGGGCCGCCTCGATGGACGCCAGGCCGGGAGGCGAGGGCTGCGGGGCGAAGACCTGGTGGAGGAACGTCGTCGTCCCGGTCGACTGGAACGGCGTGTCGAACGGGCCGAGGCCCTCCGCCACCACCGAGGCGCTGGCGACGGCCGGGACAAGGAGGAGCGCGACGCCGGCCAGGACGACCGCGACCGCCGCCGCCGGGACGGGTCCCGCCCGTTGCCGGCTGCGGAGGGCGGACCACGCCAGCGCCACCGCCGCCAGCACACCGAGCGCGATCGCGGCGGCGGCGAGCCCGTTCGGGAGGCCCGTGCCTCTCGTCGGCAGTATCCAGGTGGCGTAGCCCACCGTGATCAGGACGGTACCCGCGGTCACCACCGCAACCCACGCCTCTCCGCGGTGCTCCCACGCCAGCGCGGACCCAATCCCGAGGAGGCCCGCCATCGCGGGCGACAGCGCGCCCGCGTAGTACGAGTTCATGGTCGTGCTGATGCTGAACACCACGGCCAGCACCAGCAGCCAGGTCCCCCACAGCAGCGCACCGGCGCGCGGGAGGTCCGTGCGCGGCTTCCTTCGGCGCGCCACGAGGATGCCGGCCGTCGCGATGACCGCCGCCGGCAGGAGCCAGCCCGTGTCCCGGCCGTAGCTGCGGGTGAGCAGCCGGTTCCACGCCGGTGGCGGCTCGGCCTGGGAGAACAAGGGCGTCCCGAGCGTCCGGCCGAGCACCTGGTTGGGCGACGCCTGACCCACCCGCGAGAAGCCGTTGTAGTCGAACACCTGTTGGTACACGGAGTTGCTCGTACTGCCGTCCACGTACGGCCGTTGCGACGCGGGGGTGAGGGTGACGAACGTCATGTACGAGAGCGAGACGACGACGGTCATCCCGCCGATGACGACGACGCGGCCGAGGCGCGCCCAGGTCGTCCCGCGCGCCGCAACCAGGTAGGCCAGACCGAGGGCCGGCAGGACCAGCCAGGCCTCGAGCATCTTGGCTTGGAAGGCCAGACCGACCCAGACCCCGACCATGACCACGCTGCGCCAGCGGCCGGTGAGGACGGCCGTCACCGTGGAGTCGGCCGCCAGGACCAGCAGCAGGATCATCAGGGAGTCGGGGATGTTCCCCCGGTCGAGCGTCATGGTGGCGGGGCTGGCGGCCAGGACCACGGAGGCGGCGAGGCCGGCCAACGGTCCCGCCAGACGGCGTACCGCGTGGTAGAGCACCAGCACGGTGATCGCCCCCTCGACGGCCTGGGGAAACATCAGCGACCAGACGTGATAACCGAACAGACGGGCCGACAGGGCCTGGACCCACATGGCGGCGGGCAGCTTGTCGACC
>JBEKVF010000310.1:0-3834 GCA_049514295.1 Acidimicrobiales bacterium | reverse complement strand
GCGCGGCGTTCCAGGGCAGGGCGACGACGGCGACGGCGACCAGCGTGAGCAGCGCGATGAAGATGGACCACAGGGCGGTCACGCCCACCTTGGCCGCCAGCACCCGGGTGCGCACGGGCGTGAGCACGAGCGTCGTCGTCATGGTCTTGTGCCGGTACTCGCCGGTGACGCAGAGCACGCCGACGATCGGGGCCAGGATCTCTATCCCGAAGTACCCCGCGCCGAGCAGCTCGCGCCGTTGGCGCAGCGTCTCCACGAAGTAGAAGGTGTGGCCCGGGAAGCCGCCCGCGCCGGCGAGTACGCCAATGGTCACGAGGACGGTGAGGGGGAAGGCCAGGCCGAACGAGACCCACACCCCGGGCATCGACCGCATCTTGATCAGCTCGGCCCGGATGGCGTTGATCACGCGTGCGCCGCGACGTCGCCGAACCCGAGGCCGGCGGTCAGGGAGAGGAAGACCGACTCGAGGTCGGCGCCCTCCTGGGTCAGCTCGTACAGGACGATCTGCTTCGACGCCAGCAGGGGCCCGACCTGCTCCGGCGTCACGCCGTCCATGGCCACCTCGTCGTGGCTGAGCCGGCGGAACGCGACGCCGGCCTCGGTCAACACGGCGCAGAGCCGGTCCGCCTCGGGTGTGCGGGCCCGCATCACGACGCCCGTCAGCCCGGAGGTGATCTGCTCGAGCGTGCCCTGGGCCTTGAGCTGGCCGAACGACACGATCACCGCGTCGTCGATGGTCTGCGCCATCTCGGCCAGGAGGTGGGAGGACACGAGCACGGTGCGGCCCTCACCGGCGAAGTAGCGCATGAAGTCCCGCAACCAGGCGATGCCCTGGGGGTCGAGGCCGTTGGACGGCTCGTCGAGGATGAGGACGTCGGGATCGCCGATGAGCGCGGTGGCCAGCTCGAGCCGCTGGCGCATGCCCATGGAGAAGCCGCCCACCTTGCGCTTGGCGTCGCCCGTCAGGCCGACCAGCTCGAGCACCTCGTCGGCCCGAGCGTCGTCGTGGCCGCCGGCCCGCGCCGCCATGCGCAGGTGGGTCCGGGCCCGGCGCGCCGGGTGGAAGCTGGTCGCCTCGAGCACGGCGCCCACGGTGCCCGACGGGTTGTCGAGCTCCCAGTAGTTGCGACCCCCGATGGTGGCCGTCCCGGCGGAAGGGTGGACGAGCCCGAGCAGCATGCGCAGGGTCGTCGTCTTGCCCGAGCCGTTGGGGCCCAGGAAGCCGGTCACCCGCCCCGGCTCGACCGTGAAGGAAAGGTTGTCGACGGCGAGGACGGGTCCGAAATGCTTGCTGAGGCCGCTGAACTCAATGGGCAGGCCGCGGGTGGGAGCGCCGGCGGTCATCGGGGCGACGTTAGCGCGGGTGGCCTGCTGCTTCGGGTCGGCTCAGGCGGGGTTGCGGCGCTCGACGAGCTCGTCGGGGAGCAGCAGCCGGACCGACACCGCCAGCTCGTCGTAGACCCGGGCAATGGTGGACCACCCGTTGATCCATCCGACCAGCGCGGAGTACCAGACATGGCCGATCATGCGGGCCCGGTCCGACATGTCGGGGATGCCGGGCTCGCCCATGGCCCGCGAGATGATCCCCTCCATCAGAAGCGTGATCTGCTGCTGGCAGCCGACGGCGCCCGGGTCGGGCGAGGACAGGGAGGTGAAGACCGCGGCGACCAGCTTGGGCTGGCGGCCCATGGCGCGCAGCGCACGGTCGAGGACCTCGAGGACGCGATCGGCTGGGTGCGCCCCCCGGGGCGGGTGTTGCCCGATCCGGGCGTCGAGCATCTCGACCCAGTGCACGAGCGTGGCCGCCAGGAGGTGGTCCTTGCTCGTGAAGTAGCGGTACACCGTGCCCATGGCGACGTCGGCGCGGGCTGCCACGTCCCGCATCTGCACCGCGTCGTACCCGCCCTCGAGCCCGAGGGCCATGGCGGCATCGATGACGCGCTGACGCCGGGCCTGCTGCGCGCGGGTGAGCGGGCGGGCCACCGTCTGCTGCATCCCGACAGCGTATCCGCACCGCCACCTGGGTCTTCGGGAACGGGACCACTACGCTGGCGTTGCATGCCAGGAGGGAGTCCCGGGCCTGACGCCGCCATCGTCGCCCTAGGTCAGTACGCCGAGGAGGTGGCGACGACCGACGGGCGGGTGCCCGGCGAGCGGGGGCGCCAGACCCGCCAGCGGCTCCTGGACGCCACGGTGGAGCTCCTCACGACCACCTCGTGGCGGTCGGTCAAGGTCACCGACATCGCGCGGCAGGCGAGGACGTCGCCGGCGACCTTCTACCAGTACTTCGGGAACGTGGAGCAGGCCATCCGGGTGCTGGCCGAGGGGATGGTCGACCAGGCCGCCCAGCTGGCCGACCTGGTCGGGGGTGACTGGTCGGAAGGGGCGAGCTGGGAGACCGCGCTGGCGGTCACCGGGGGGTTCCTCGACTACTGGGAGGACAACCGCGCCGTGTTCCGCGTCGTCGACCTGGCCACCGAAGAAGGTGATGCGCAGCTGCGCGGCATCCGGGTGCGGGCGCTCAACGCCGTGACCGTGGCCCTGGCCCAGGTGATCGCGACCGCATCACCCTCGCCCGAAGGAGGCCCGGGTGCGGCGACGTCCTCGCCGGCGGGCGCCGACCCGATGGCCGTGGCCGGGACGCTGGTGGCCATGTTCGCCAGCGTGTCGGCCCACCGCTACGGCTTCGAGTTCTGGGGCATCAGGACCCGCAATCTCATCGACACCCAGGCCCGCATGCTGCACTGGGCGGTCACGGGCCGGCCCGCGCCCCCGGCCGAGATCCCGCCGCGCGAGACGACGAGGCCACGTACCGGACCGGTGCTGGGCGGCGCCACGGCGCGGCGGCGCGGCGGCGCTACTTGAGGGCGACGGGGTTGAGGGGCGAGCCGAGCCCCTCGGTCAGGGGGAGCGGGGTGGCGTCGAGCAGGAACGTGTAGCGGCCGTCCGACGCACACTCGTCGGCCAGAGGATCGAGCACCCAGTTCTGGCCCTGGGTCATGCCCATCTCCACCAGGTGCAGCAGGTGGACGGGCAGGTAGGCGTCGTCGCGCTGACACGGGATGACCTCGAAGGGAAGCGTGTCCGTGGCGACCGCGGCCACGTCGTGGGCGTGGAACCACTCGGCCGTCTCGATGGTGAGCCCGGGTGACGGGAACGTGTAGGCGAGCAGGTCGCGACGCTCGGGGGCGAGATGCACCATCTGACCCGTGCGCACGAGCAGGATGTCGCCCGGCTCGACGGTGACCTTGGCGAGCTCGCACGCCGCGTCGAGGTCGCTGGGCATGATGGGGTGTCCCGGCTCGAGCACGTCACGCCCGAGCGCGCGGGCCACGTCGAGCAGGACGCCGCGGCTGACCACCGTGGTGAGTCGGTGGATGCCGCAGCGGGTGGCGCCGTCCGCCGTGACGCTGGCCGCCGGGTAGCCGTTGTAGATCACGCCGCCATAGCTGCTGTGGGCCAGGGCGTCCCAGTGGGTGGCGCACTGGGTGGCCAGGGTGAGGACGTCCTCGCTGAAGCAGACCCACTCGGGTTCGTCGGCGTTGACCGGAAGGTTCACCTGCACCATGGTGCGGGTCGGATTGACACGGCCCTCGATGAACCCGGCCTGGATCCCCTCTGCCTCCGAGAGGGGCAGCCCGAGGGCGAAGGCCCTGCCGGAGACGACCGATGCAGCCCCCCTGCGCCGGGCCTCGGCGTCGACCAGGTTCAGCGTGCCGACTTCGTCGTCGGGTCCCCACCGCCCCCAGTTGCGCACCCGGGTCGCGACCTTGGCGAACTCGGCGGGGACGGGCACGCGGCGCAGACTAGCGCCGGCCCGGGGTCCGGGGCCCG
>JBEKVF010000309.1:0-3862 GCA_049514295.1 Acidimicrobiales bacterium | reverse complement strand
GGGCGCGCCCGCATCGTCCGTATCAGCGGGAGCCGAGCGAGCTCGGCGGCGATCAGGTCGAGGGCCGGCGGGCCGTGCTGGAGCTCCTCTCGGTGGGGCGCCGCACGGTACGCCAGATCCTGCTGGCCGAGGACCAGGATCCCTCACCGCAGCTGGACCGCATAGAGGAGCTGGCGGCCCGGCTCCGCATTCCCGTCGAGACGGTGCCGCGTCATCGTCTCGACGCGCAGGCGCGGACCGAAGCGCCGCAAGGTGTGCTCGCGCTGGCCCGGCCGATCGAGCCGGTCGCGCTGGAGGAGCTGTGTGCCCCGAGCCGTCAGGGCGTGGAGCCGTTCCTCCTCGTTGCGGCCGGGATCACCGATCCCCGCAACCTGGGCGCCCTGTTGCGCAGTGCCGAGTGTGCCGGTGTCACCGGCGTGGTGCTCCCGCGCCATCGGTCGGCCCGGCTTTCGCCGACGGTGGCGAAAACGGCGGCGGGGGCCATCGAGCACCTTCCGTTCGCCGTGGTCGGGGGCATCCCGGCCGCCCTCTCCCTCATGACGGATCTGGGTGTGTGGTCGGTCGGGCTGGCGGGCGAGTCGTCACAGTCGCTCTACGATCTGCCACTCGGCGAGGGGCCGATCGCGCTGGTCGTCGGGAGCGAGGAGAAGGGGTTGGCGCCGTTGGTGCGCCGTCGCTGCGATGTCGTGGTCTCCAT
Source organism: Acidimicrobiales bacterium (assembly GCA_049514295.1). Classification (GTDB taxonomy): domain Bacteria; phylum Actinomycetota; class Acidimicrobiia; order Acidimicrobiales; family RAAP-2; genus Bog-473. The sequence goes on along the minus strand of JBEKVF010000309.1, from coordinate 3,165 downwards.
CCCCCAACATGGCTCCCTGCCCTCGCTCAACGTCGGGGTGGCCGGCGCCGTGGCGGCGTTCGAAGTGGCCCGGCAACGGGGCCAGACACCCCGCTGAGGGAGCGGCCGGACCGGGCGTTCAGGTTCCGTTGGAGCCCGAGGCAGGAATCGAACCCGCGACATCTTCATTACAAGTGAAGTGCTCTACCGACTGAGCTACTCGGGCGCGGCCCCAGACTACAGGCCCGCCACATCGATCCCCAGCCCGGCCAGCGGAAAGGCTTGCACCGGGCGGGGGGGCGGGGCAGGCTGGACCCTCAATGGACGACGAGCAGCCGCAGACGGGCATGTCCGCTTCGCTCTCGGTCGTCCGGGCTGCCGTGGTCCTGGCGGTCTTCGTCGTCGCCGTGGCGCTCCTGGTGGACGTCGGGACCCGTCCCAGCGTGAGCAGCGCACCGAGCAGCGCCCCGACCACCGTGCCGACCACCACGCCGACGACGGCCGGGGCCGGGGCCTCGTCGACGACCACGACCGCCGGGCATTCGTCGACGACCACGACCGCCGCCCACGGCCACAAGGGCTCGAAGAGCACGACGACGACCACCACCATCGCCCCCAGCTCGGTCACCGTCGTGGTGGCCAACGCCACGAGCACCACCGGCCTGGCCGCCCACTACACGACCGTGATCGCCGCCGGCGGCTGGAAGATGGGGACACCCATCGACGCCGCCACCACCGAGGCCACGTCCGCCGTCTACTACGCGTCGGGCTATCAGGAGCCGGCGGCGTCCATCGCCACGACCATCGGCGTGAAGCCGACCGAGGTGCTGCCGCTCACGACCGCCACCCCCGTCAGCGGGGTGACCGGCGTCGACGTCGTCGTGGTCATCGGCGCGGACCTCGCCTCGACGTCCACGACGACGACGGCCTCCTCCTGAGCTTGCCCGGCACGGGCGAGGCCGCGGCGCAGCTCCCTGCGCCCTTCTGGCGCCTGGCGGCCGAGCCGGCGCACGGCGCGCTGTTCCTCGACTTTGACGGCACCCTCGCTGCCATCGTCGAGGACCCGACGGGGGCCCGCCCGCTGCCCGGCGTGCCCGCCCTGCTGGCCGAGCTCGCCGGCCCCTTCGCGCTGGTCGCCGTGGTGTCGGGGCGGCCGACCGCCTTCCTCGCCGAGGTGCTGGGGGAGCCGGCCGGCGTCACGCTGGCGGGCCTCTACGGCCTGGAGCGCGCACTGCACGGCCCCGAGCACGCGTCGTGGGCCGCCGTCATCGACCAGGTCGTGGCCGAGGCGAGGGCCGAGGCACCCGAGGGCATCTACGTCGAGCCCAAGGGGCTCACCCTCACGCTGCACTGGCGCCACGCCCCCGAACGGAGGGACTGGGTGCTCGCCTTCGCCGAGCGCCAGCACACCCGGCACGACCTGGCGGTGAACGAGGGCCGCGCCGAGCGCGAACTGCGCCCCCCGATCGATGTCGACAAGGGGACGGTGGTGCGCGAGCTGGCGGCCGAGCACGCCGGGCAGCTCCGTGCCGCCGCCGTGTTCGGCGACGACGTGGGCGACCTGCCCGCCTTCGCCGCGGTGGGGGAGCTGACCGCGCCCGACGGCCGGCCGCTCGCCGCGGTCAGGGTGGCGGCCGTCGACGCCGAGAGCCCTCCCGAGGTGGCCGCCCGGGCCGACCTGACCGTGCGGGGCGCCGAAGGCGCGGTCGAGCTGCTGCACGCCCTGGCCGACGCCGCCGCGGCGGCTTCGAACGCTCAGCCCTGAGGGGCCGCCGCCAGCTGGTCCGCCCACCAATCGGTCGAGGTCCGGGCGCGGACGGCCTCCCGCAGGGCGCCCGCCCGCCGGGCCCGCTCCGGCGCCCCCATCGCCAGCGCCTCGTGGAGGGCCTCCGCCGTCCCCGACACGTCGAAGGGGTTGACCCCCAGCGCACCGCTGCCGGCCAGGGAGAGCTCCTCCCACGCGCCGGCCTCGTGCGAGAGCACGAGGACCCCGTCGGCCGCGTTGAGCAGCGGGCCCTCCTTGGCCACGAGGTTGAGCCCGTCGCGCACCGGGTTGATCAGCAGGACGTCGGAGAGGGTGAGCGCGGCCAACGAGCGCGCCCGGTCGTCCTCGACGGACAGGAGGATCGGCGTCCAGCCGTTTGCCCCGCCGGAGCCGAACACGTGGTTGATCCGCTCGGCGGTGTGCACCACGTCGGCCCCGTAGGCGAGATACTCGGCCAGCCCCTGCCGGCTGGGGTACGCGAAGGCCACGTGCACCACCTCGCCGCGCCACTCTGGGTGCGTGACCAGGAGCTCCTCGAAGGCCAGCATCCCACGCACGATGTTCTTCGACGGCTCCATGCGGTCGGCCCGGGCGATGATGCGGCGGCCACCCACCTCGGCGCGCAGCGACACGGCCGCCGCCGCGCACTCGGGTGACGCCGCCTCCTCCTCGAGCACGCCGGCGTCGGGCCCGAGCGGGGCGACGAAGGTGGACGGCGCCTCCCGGCCGGCCGCGGCGTAGCAGGCCTTGAAGTCGGCCTCCCACTTGTGGCAGTGGAAGCCGCAGGCCGAGTAGCCGGCCATGCCGTCGAGCAGCTCGGCGGCCACGGCATCGGGCAGCACGCCGAGCATCGCGGGCGCGGCGAAGGGCGTGTGCAGGAAGTGCACCGAGCGCAGGTCGGGCCGCCGCTCGGCCAGCATCCGCCCCAGCAGTGAGAAGTGGTAGTCCTGCACGAGCACGGTGGCGCCGGCCGCGGCCCGCTCCACCACCACGTCGGCCACGGCACGGTTGTAGGCCCGATAGCCCTCCCAGGCCGCCCGCCAGTACCGGTCGAACCGGGGCCGGTGCGGCAGGTCGAAGAGGTGGTGATGGCAGTACCACAGCGTCGTGTTGGCGACGACGTCGTAGGCCTGCCGGTAGGTGTCGTCGTCCACGACCACCGGGACGAGGTCGAGCCCGTCCTCGGTCATGAGCCCCCGGGCGACCGCGTCGCGGTCCGCCGCTCCCATCGTCACCGAGGCCCACGTCGTGCCGCTGCCACTGAGGAGCCGGTGCAGCGACGAGGCCAGGCCGCCGCCCGCCGGCACGGGCACGAGCGAGCCGTCGGGACCCGTGCGGAAGGTGAGGGGGCCGCGGTTCGAGACGACGATGGTGTCGCTCACGCGCCGCTCACCGCCGGTGGGAGCGAGGAGGGGGGGACG
>JBEKVF010000308.1:0-3865 GCA_049514295.1 Acidimicrobiales bacterium | reverse complement strand
TGCAGCGTCGAGACCTGCCCGTCCGGATCGAGCAGGTACCCCGCTCGCATGGAGACCGTCCGGCCGGGCTGTCCCTGGGTGAACTCGACCCGCGGCCGCGCCGCGTAGACGGCGCCGAAGTCAGCCACGACCGCGCCGCCCGCGACCGTGTGCAGGCTGACGGGCAGGACGGGCGACTCCCGGATCGCCGTCCGCTGCGCGTAGGTCCGGGTGAACGGTGCGCTGCCGGCGGGCCCGATCACCGTGGCGGCCGTCCAGGAGCTGTCGTCGTAGCCGGGACTCGACCACCCCTGGGGATGGGCGCGCCCGTCGACCCACTCCACGAAGTCTCCGCAGTCGGAGTTGCGCTGCGGTGAGGGCAGCCACTCGGACGGCTTCTCGCGCCAGTCTGCATCGGAGCCGACCACGACGTGGCGGCCATCGTCATACCAGAGCGACAGCTGGAACAGGAGGCTCGGGGCCGACGCGGGCCGGCCCTGTCCGGGCCCGTACCAACGGTGCAGCACACCGATGGCGCTCGCCCTGCCGCCCGCGACGATGCCGCTCAGGTCCACGGCGCGCGCGTACTGCTCGTCCGGGTACGAGAAGCTGGGCCAGGCGTCCACCGGCGTCGCGTCCACGAACAGCCGGTAGGTGTGGGCGGCCGACACGTACGCCGTGGCGCGCCGGAGCGCGCCCGCGGGCGGCGTGACCTCGGTACGCAGATACGTCACGCGGTCGGGCTGCACGGAGCCGCCGGCGGGGCGCAGCCACTGGGCCTGCCAGTCGGCGGCCCGCAACGCCGTCGTGAAACGGGCCGGCGCGGACACCGGCCCCCACTTCTCCGCGTAGCCCCTCGGCTGGACCGTCCACTCGTAGCCCGCGTCGGCGGCGAGCGTCGGCCCGGCGTAGGCGACGAAGGCCTGCCGGGCCGTGAGCACGATGCCGCTGTCCCATGCGACCCCGACGTGCGCCGGATCCGTCCGGCGTACCACGATGCGGTAGCCGGTCTGCGCCACCTCGCGCCCCGACGCCTGCAGCGCCCAGGCGAACGAGCAGTCGTCCGGGTCGACGCCGAGGGGGTCGACGACCCCGTTGACCGTGAGCCCGACGGCGCGCAGCGGGCCCGGGGGACCCGCGAGGACCCGCGTCCCCCCCAGGGGCCGTTCGGCATCCGCGGCCCCCGCCGGGAGCGCGACCTCAGGCAGCGCGCCGGCCGCCACCGTGCCCGCGGCGACGCCGGCGGAGGAGGCGAGGAAGGTGCGCCGGCCGAACCTGCTCATGTCATGCCGCCCCGATCACCCGCACCGCGTCGAGGCTGCCGTCGCTGAAGGAGACGGCGCCCGTGGGCGACACCGCGATGCCGGTCGGGGTCCCCAGCTGCGTGAGCACCCAGCGCGTCCCGTCCCCGAGCCCCGCGGCGCTCGACACCGGGAGTGCGCCTGCCGCCGTGTAGAGGCCGCCTCCCTTCATCGCCCGCCCGAGCAGGGTCCCGGTGGTCGCGGGCACCACCCGGATGGCGTGCATGACGCCGTCCGTGACGAACAGCGCGCCGGTCGGGCCGACGGCGAGGCCGCGGGGGTCGTTGAGCTCGGCCGTTGCGCCGGTGGCGGAGAGCCCGTCGGCGAGATACGGCCCGTAGCTCCCCGTGCCACCCACCACGACGCCGATGTCGCCCGCTCCGACTACCGTGCCGTAGTAGTCACCGCCCTGTGCCGCAGCGAGCAGCACGGACTGGTCGCCGCTGTCGGCCACGAGCAGGTCACCGGAGCCGTCAACGACCACGGCCACCGGGTCCCACAGCTGTGCCGCCGCGACGGGTCCGCCCTGGCCGGCCGTACCGCAGACACCGGTGCCGGCCACGGTGGAGAGGTGCCCGGCGGTCATCGTCTGCCCGAAGAGCGTGACGCTGCGGGCGGGGAGCACCCGCACCCTGCAGTTGGCAGTGTCGGCGATGAAGACGTCACCCGAGCCGTCGACCGCCACCGCGGTCGGCTCGTCGAGTTGGCTGGCCGGCCCGGCCAGCCCGTCGCCGTTGAAGCCGGCGTGCCCGGTGCCCGCGACCGTCACGACCCCCCGTGGGCCGCCGGGCCGCACGACCTGCACCCGCTGCGCCGTCGCCTCCGCAATGTAGACGTCGCCTTCCGCGTCGACGGCCACCCCGCTCGGGTGGCCGATGGAGCCGGCGCCCGAGCACGAGCCCCCGGCCACGATGGCCGCGTGCCCTGGCCGTAGGTGCAGCCCGTAGCTGGTCCCGGCCCGGGCCGGCAGCTCCAGCACCCGGCAGTGCCCCGTGTCGGCGACGAAGAGGTCACCGGCCGTATCGAGCGCGATGCCGCCCGGCGCGTCCACGAGCGCAGGGCCCAGCACGGTGCGCACGCCCGGGGCGATCCCCGCCGAGGCTCCTCCGGCGACCGGGGGGGCGGCCACGACCGCGACCAGCGCGACCAGACCGGCGACGGGCCCGAGGAATCGGCGCACGGCGCACATCATGCCGGTTGCGGGGGCGGACGGCTCGGACGGCGCGCCATAGTGGACGGCGTACCGACCGCACCTGTCGCACGGACTGAGAAAGAAGGAGGCCACCGTGCCTGCACCAGAAGAAGCCCTCTCCGCCGAGAACGTGATGTTCACCGGCGCCGACGGGGCGCAGATCAACGCCTACCAGGCCCAACCCGGGGGTGACGGTCCCTTCGGCGGGGTCCTCGTGGTCCACCACCTGCCGGGCTGGGACTCGGGCACCAAGGAGATCACGCGGCGCTTCGCCGCCAAGGGCTACAACGCCATCTGCCCCAACCTCTACGCCCGCCAGGGGCTCGATGTCGACCCCGACGACGCCGCGGCCGCCACGCGGGAGGCCGGAGGCATCCCCGACGAGCAGTTCGTCGGCGATGCCGACGGCGCCATCAAGGCACTGCGGGCGCTGCCGACCTCCAACGGGAAGGTCGGTGTCATCGGCTACTGCTCCGGCGGGCGCCACTCCTTCCTCACGGCGGTGAGCCTGCCCGTCGACGCGGCCATCGACTGCTACGGGGCCTTCGTCACCGGGACCGTTCCGGACGGCTTCCCCCTGAAGGTCACGCCGCTCGTCGACCGCACGCCGCAGCTCACCTGCCCGCTGCTCGGCCTCTTCGGCAACGAGGACCAGTTCCCCAAGCCCGAGCAAGTGGACGAGCTGGAGGCGGCGCTGAAGGCAGCCGGCAAGACGTACGAGTTCCACCGCTACGACGGCGCCGGCCACGCGTTCTTCGCCGTCGACCGCCCGGCCTACCGGCCCGAGGCGGCCGTCGACGGCTGGCAGCGCATCTTCGAGTGGTACGGCCGCCACCTGGCGGGGGACTGACCATGTGCTCCTACCTCACCGTTCCCACCGACATCGCCGGCAGCGCCAAGGGCGCGCAGGGCTGGTTCTCCGTCACCTCGGCCCAGGTCTACTTCGACCACCCGTTCCACGCGCCGTTCGACCACACGCTCAACATCGACTTCGCCGACCCGTCGCGGGGGCCGGGCGCGCGGGTCGCCGTCGAACTCAGCGCCGAGTCGGCGCGGCGCCTGGTCGAGAGCATCCAGGAGGCGCTCGCAGCCGCCGGGGCCGCCGCTTCGTGACCCCACCCACCGCTCCGGCGGCCGGCGTCCACCTGCCCTGGGCCCGGGTGCCGGCGGCGGTGCGGGCGTGGGCGGCCGGTGTCGGCGGTGGGCCGCCCGACGCCGTGCGCGACCTCGCGGGCGGGTTCTCACCGGGAGCGACGGCAGTGCTGGAGTGCGCGGACCGGGACATCTTCGTCAAGGCGGTGGGCACCGAGCTCAATCCGGAGTCCCCGGACATCCACCGCCGGGAGACGGTGGTTTCCGCCGCGCTGCCGCGGTCACCCCGCTTCCCGCGTCT
>JBEKVF010000307.1:0-3872 GCA_049514295.1 Acidimicrobiales bacterium | reverse complement strand
CCTTTGGCTTCCGCCAGCCCGAGCACCTGATCGCTCTCGCCCTGCTCGACCGAGGCGGCTACTGCCCGCCGCTACCAGGCCGTCAAGCCGCGTGAACTGCCCACGGATCAGTCAGGAGAGCCAGAAAAAGCCCCGATAAACGCGAGCGGCCAAACGAAAACCCGCTAGTCAGGGCATCGTGCATGCGCAAAAGAGCGCGAAAAACATGAGCAATTTGTGGCGGGGGGAGGATTTGAACCTCCGACCTTCGGGTTATGAGCCTGGACCTTCTAGTTGGCCATGGTTGGTCAGAACCCATCGGAGTGCCTCTGACCTGGGCACATGCGACCTTGCCGTTGGTCTGTGCTGACTGCCGCCGGCTCTGGTTGGTGGGAGTTTCGCTGTCACCGCGCTATCAAGACTGCGGTCACCGGCGGGAACGAATTGGAGACCGCCTTGTGGCACGAACGGCCGGCCCCCGACGTCCACGGGGAGGGGGCGGGACCCGGACCGCCGCATCCGTGTACGGGTCAGACGTAGTCGCTGTGGCGCATGTGGACCAGCGCCCCCCAGCCCCGAATGAGCGGGAGGTACGCCGTGTAGAGGCGCTCGACGAAGACGGCGGCCACGGCCTGGTCCTGCGGCACGCCCGCGCTCGTGAGCCCGGCGATGAGCCCGACCTCAATGACCCCCGCTCCTCCTGGCACCGGTGCCGCTCCGCCGATCATGGAGGCCAGGGTCAGCATGACGATGATGGTGGCGAAGCTCGCGTGCGCTCCGACCGTATGCGGTGCGCTCCGGGGGCGCTGAGGATCAGCTTCAGAGCGACCGGAGGCTCACCGGGAGGTTGGCTGGCCACCCCGGCCCAGGTGCAGGGTAGTGATCTGAATCGCGAGCGGCCGGACTCCCGGCTCCGAAGGGGGCTCCGTCGGGTCGACCAGGCCGAATTCGGAGCCGCAGGTCATTTTGCGATTACCGGACACTCGCATGTCGAAGGTTGTAACGTCACGGACGATGCCGGGGGGCTGGTACGTATGATTGCTCGGGGGACGCGCCCAGGGTGGATCCACATCGTCTCCCGCCCCGGGTAGGTCCCTCCGTGGGCCCGATCCTCGAGGCCTCGACCACGCCAGCAGAACATGGGGACGCTCACGAGGCCGACATGGCCCTCCTTGTGGTCGATCAGGTCAGCGTCGGCTTCGGCGGCCTGCTGGCCCTCGCCGAGGTGTCGATGTCGGTCGACAACGGCGAGATCGTCGGCGTCATCGGGCCGAACGGCGCGGGCAAGACGACTCTGTTCAACGTGATCTGCGGCTTCGTCCATCCGAGCTCGGGCACGATCAGCTACGGCGGCACGGTCTTGCGTAGGCACCACCCCCACGATCTGGCGAAGCTCGGGATCGCCCGCACCCTCCAGGGCATCGGGCTGTGCGCCGGGCTGACGGTGCACGAGAACGTGATGCTCGGCGCCCAGCCGAGGCTCCGCAGTGACCTGGCATCGTCCTTCCTCGGTCTGTGGCGGTCGAGCCGGGAGGAGCGCCGGGTGGCGGCCCGGGCCATGGAGGTCCTCGACGAGCTCGGGGCGGCCGACTACGCCCGCCGACTCCCTTCCGCGCTGCCCTATGCGATACAGAAGCGCACCACACTGGCCCGTGCCCTCATGGCGGAGCCGCGCCTCCTGTTGCTCGACGAGCCCGCCAGCGGTCTGTCCGAGAGCGAGATGGACGCGCTGGGCTCGAGGATCCGCGGCCTGACCGAGCGCATGTCCGTACTCCTCGTCGAGCACCACATGGACCTGGTCATGTCGGTGTGCGACCGAATCGTCGTCCTCAACTTCGGACAGGTCATCGCCAGCGGCTCGCCCGACGCCATCCGCGCCAACCCCGCCGTGGTGAGCGCCTACCTCGGAGACGAGGTGCGCGACCGCGGCCCGGCCGGCCACCCGGTGGGGGACGGTGCTTGAGGTCCGGGACCTCAGCGTCTCCTTCGGTGCGGTGCAAGCGCTCCACTCGGTCTCCTTCGATGCCGAGCCTGGCGCGGTCACCGCCGTCCTCGGGGCCAACGGCGCGGGCAAGACCACCCTGCTGCGCACGATCTCGGGCCTGGTGAAGCCCCGCGAAGGGTCGGTGCGCTTCGACGGGGACCCGCTGCTCGGGCGCCACGTCGAGTCCATCGCGCGCATGGGCGTGTCCCACGTGCCCGAGGGTCGCGGCGTCATTGAGGAGCTGACGGTGGAGGAGAACCTCCGGCTGGCGACCCTCTGGTGCCTGCGCAAGCGGGAGCGCCAGGCCGCCATCGCGGAGACCCTCGAGCTCTTCCCGCGCCTGCAGGACTTCCGGAGGCGGCACGCGTCCACCCTCTCCGGCGGCGAGCGACAGATGCTCGTCCTCGGCCGGGCCCTCATCTCGCGGCCGCGGCTCCTCCTTCTCGACGAACCGAGCCTGGGGCTGGCCCCTCTGGTAACCGCGCAGTTGATGGCGTTGATACGAGACCAGACCGAGGGCACGGACCTCACGGTGGTCCTGGTCGAGCAGAACGCGCGCAGCGCCCTGTCGGTGTCGCACCATGCCGTCATCCTCAATCTCGGCCAGGTCGTCGTCTCCGACGCCGCCGCCACCGTGGCCGCCGACGACGCACTGCGTCACCACTACCTCGGGTTCTGATGCCGTGAGCCTCTTCTTCGACTACACCCTCGACGGCATCGCCAACGGGATGGTCTATGCCACCCTCGCCTTGGCCCTGGTCCTCATCTACAGGGCCACAAAGATCATCAACTTCGCGCAGGGCGCGGCCGGCATGCTGACGACGTTCATCGCGTTCAGCCTGCTGTCCCGAGGCGTGGGGTACTGGTGGGCCTTCGTCCTGGTGCTGGTGATCGGCTTCGCCATCGGGGCGGCATGTGAACGCATCCTCATCCGCCCCCTGCACGGGAGGTCGGAGCTGAACCCCGTCATCGTCACGATCGGGCTGCTGGTCGTCTTCGAGGGCCTGGCCGGAGCGATCTACGGCAACGCCAGCCGCGGGTTCCCGGCTGCCTTCTCGCAGAGCGGCCTCAGGGTCGGCGGCACGACCATCGCCTTCTCGCACTTCGACGTGTTCATCCTCATCGCGGTCCTCGCTCTGATGGCGGGCACCCTGGTGCTGTTCCGCTACACGGCGCTCGGGCTCCGCATGCGCGCGACAGCCTTCTCGCGCGAGATCGCCCGGCTCCTCGGGGTGCGCGTGGGCCTCCTCCTCACCCTCGGGTGGGGCCTGGCCGGCATCGCGGGGTCACTGGCCGGCCTCCTCGCCGCGCCCACGAGCTCGTTCGGCCCCTATTACATGGACCTCGTCCTCGTCTACGGCTTCACGGCGGCCGTGATCGGCGGCCTGGAGAGCCCGGTCGGCGCCCTCGTCGGCGGGCTCATCACGGGTCTCTGCATCTCGTACGTCGGTGGGTACCTCGGTTCAGGGCTCGAACCTCTCGGCGCCCTCGCGCTCCTCATGGTCGCCCTGATGGCACGCCCGGAGGGCATCTTCGCCCGTCCGCCGGCGAGGAGGGTCTGAGGTGAACGCGACGATGTTTGCCCGGGCACTACACCTGCCTCGTCAACCGCTGGTGCGCCATCTCCTCTGCGCGCTGGTCGCCGCCGCTGTCCTCTACGTCCTCACCGCGCGGCTCAGCTCGTACAACGACTACCAGGTGGGGGAGATCGCCGCCTACGTCGTGGCGCTGGTCGGGCTGAGCCTGCTCACCGGCTCCAACGGCCAGATCTCGCTCGGCAACGGTGCGTTCATGGCCGTGGGCGCCTACGCGATGGCGCTGCTGATGAACCACACCCAGACCAATTTCATCCTCGAGCTGGCCGCCGCGGCCGGAGTGGCCGCCGCGACGGGAATCGTGATCGGCTTGC
>JBEKVF010000306.1:0-3881 GCA_049514295.1 Acidimicrobiales bacterium | reverse complement strand
CGTGTGCCCGTCTCCGGCCCCTCATGTATCGCCCAGGTCGCGGTTTCATCTCCAGAGAGCAGTTGGCTCACCGGATTGGCGTGCTTCTCAGCGTTATCGGCACGATCCAGCACCTCGAGCACGACGTTGGTCGACAGGAGCGGGCCCGCCGAGACCATGCGACCGAACTCCTCAGCCACGATGATGAGGTCAAGCAGGCCTCGGCCGCTGATACTGCCACCGCCGCGGTTCTCAGAGACCAGCAACGAAGTCCATCCCAGCTCCGCGCCGTCACGCCAGAAGGCAGGATCAAACGGACGTCCCTCCTCGTGGAGCTGGCGGGTCCGCGTTGGCGAGCCGCGACTTTCGAGGAAGCGCCGCGTCGTCTCAAGGAAGATCTGCTGGTTGGAGCTCAGCTCGAGGTCCACGTTCCGGTGTCCTCCCTTGCGCTCACGATGGCGTTGCCCGGCTCGCGGGAACTTGCTTGAACGGGACATCCTTGTCGGGTGCCGCTTCACGAGACAGACCCAAGACTCTCTCGCTGATGATGTTGCGTTGGATCTCATTAGTGCCGCCGAGGATCGCCTGTCCTTGTCGAACAATCCACCTCATCGCGTGGAAGCTCGACGTCGCGTCGGCGTCGTCCCATGCGACGGATGCCGAGCCACCAAGCTCCATCGCCACCTCACAGCGCCGCAGATGGAGATCGGCAGAGTAGAGCTTCAGCAGTGAGCCAGCGTTGCCGTCCAGGCTCCCGGTACGGATGCCGGATGCGACGCGGGCTGCAAGCTGCTCGCCGACGACCGATGAACTCCGAAGCTCACCAATGAGCTGTCGGGCGAGCGGGTCGGAACGACGCCCCGAGGCGATGGCCAGGTCGACGAGCTGTTGATCCTCGTCCCCACCGTCCTCTCCGGCAGATCCTGCGCTGAAGTACTTCGATCCACCGCCGAGGGCCGTGCGCTCGTGCACAAGGAGCCGGGAGGCGACGGTCCAGCCGTCGCCCTCTTGGCCGACGAGATGATCAATGGGCAGCACAACGTCGTCGAGATATTCCTGGCAGAAGTCGCTCTTGCCAGACGCCAGACTGATCGGCTGCACGGTGATCCCAGGCGTGCCGAGTGGCACGACGAACATCGACAGACCGGAGTGCTTGGGCACGTCCCAGTTTGTGCGCGCGAGGCAGAGCGAGTACTCAGCGAGGTCGCCAAAGGTCGTCCAGACCTTCGAACCGTTCATCACCCACGTGTCGCCGTCGCGGGTGGCACGCGTCCGGACGCCAGCCATGTCAGAGCCACCACTGGGCTCAGAGAGGAACTGCACCCAGAGATTGTCACCTCGGAGAAGACTGGGAAGGTACGTGGCCTTCTGCTCGGTGGTCCCGAACTCAAGGAGGGTGGGGCCGATCACGCCCAGGCTGACGCTGAGCATCAAGTATGGATTCTCGTGGCCGTGCAGAGCATTCGAGAAGGCATGCATGTGGATCGCGGTGAGATTCTGGCCGCCGTACTCCTCCGGCCAGGTGATCCCCGCGAAACCAGCGTCGAAGATCGCCCGCTGGAGGCTCCGTGCTGACTCCACCTGCTCCCTCGTCGTCCTTGGCTCCGCAACTTCGCCGAGGCTCGGGATGTTTGAGTCGATCCAATACCGGGCCCGTCGTGCAAAGGACTCCACGTCTTCCACGACTACTACTCCGAGACCCGATCCAGCGGTCGGAACACCGGGATCTTGAAGTCGCCGCCGACAAGCGGGACGATCTCCGCTTGCACCCGCATACCGCACACAACGTCATCAGGCTCGATGCCGACGACCCGACCGGGGATCCGCACGCCTCGCTGCTCGTCGATGTCGACGAGACCGACCACATAGGGGATCTCGTCGAAGTAGCCCGGGACCGAGCGGTGCCACTGAACGATGAAGCTGTAGAGGGTGCCGGTCCCGGCGATCGTGTCGAAGGCCGTCGCTCCAGCGCACACGCGGCACTGCTCGAGCGGTGGCATCAGCCACAGTCCGCAGGACTGGCAATGACACATCGCAAGCCGGTCCTCGGCTGTCGCCTGCCAGAATCCCTGAGTGTCGGCGTCAGGCAGAGGCTGGGGCGGAGTGGAGAAGAGGTCGGTCACAGTGGTGTCGTCCCGTAGATGAGGGCGCCACCAAAGGGTCCCGCGCCGGAGGTGACGAGCGCTGTCTCGGCTCCTTCGACCTGGCGGTTGTCCGCCTCGCCCCGGAGTTGCAGCACCGCCTCATAGTGGTGGTTCATGCCGTGGATGTAGCCCTCCGACAGAAGCCCGCCGTGAGGGTTGACGACGACGTCCCCGCCATAGGTGGCTCGGCCGTCACGGAAGAAGTCGCCCACGGCCCCCTTCTCACAGAATCCGAAGTCCTCGAAGGTCGCCATCACGGTCATCGTGAAGCAGTCGTACATGCAGGCGACGTCTATGTCCGAAGGACCGAGGCCCGTTCGCTTCCAGAGCTTGGGGGCCGTGTCGCGCGAGTACATGCTCGTCATGTCGTCCCACTGGTCGACGGAGTTGCCGAAGCGGTTCGCGTCGGCGGCACCGAGCAGGTACACAGGCTTGTGCGGGAGATCCTTGGCCCGCTCGGCCGACGTGATGATGATCGCCACCGCCCCATCGACTTCGTAGGTGCAGTCGTAGAGGCGGAATGGGGCGCTGATCCACCGCGACTCGAGGTACTCGTCGAGCGTGATGGGAGTGCGGGCCACGGCATGTGGGTTCTTCGAGGCGTGCAGGCGCTGCTGGATGGCAATGGCGCCGAGGTCCTCCGACGTGGATCCGTACTCGTATTGGTGGCGGCGGGCGTACATGGCGAACCATTGCGGCGGCACCAGGTAGCCCTGCGGACCAGCGAACTGGCCTTCACCCGGGACAGTGAGCTGATCGAGCGCCTGCCCATAGCGCGTATCGGAGCCGAGCACCCGATAGGCGATGACGACGTCGGCCTGGCCCGAGAGAACAGCCGTCGCAGCTGAAGTCACTGTGGAGGTGACGATGTTGCCGCCCCCCGAGATACCGAGCGACCATCCCAGATCGTCGACTCCGATCGCGTGAGCAACTTGGGCAGGCGTAGGGAAATGCGATGTTGTGAAGCACGTCGCCCCGTCGACATCCGCCGGCGTGAGTCCGCAGTCTGCCAGCGCATCCCGAGCGGCCTCTGCGGCCATGGCCAGCGGAGTCCGACCAGAAGCCCTGACGAAGTCAGTTCTCCCGATCCCAACCACGGCGGCGCCTTGGAGCATCGAGCCCATCAGGTTCCTTCCATCTCGTGACAGTTGACTGTCGCAATGTAGCGCACGATGAGAACTCCTCGTAGGCCACAGCTCAAGCAGGCCGATTGGCTACGTTGTGCAGAAAGGCACGCGTTATTCGCACCGAGCTCAGGAGGCTGACAGAGATGGTCTGGCTGCGTCGAAGGAGCGAGGGCTGGTGACCGACGTCGCACGCTCCCCGCGACATGAGCGCTTGTCACGTACCCGCAAAGCCCTGATTGACGCCGCCCTTGAACTCTTCGCAGAGAACGGCTTCGATGACACGAGCACCGACGAGATCGCCGCCGCAGCGGGCGTGTCCCCTCGCACCTTCTTCCGGTACTTCCCGACCAAGGAGTCCGTCCTGTTCTCAGGAGAGTACGACTTCATGCGGCTCTTCGCCGGTGCGCTTATGGCCCAGGATCCAAACATCCCTGAGTTCGAAGCGATCTGCAGGACCCTGGTCGCCCTTGCTCCGCGGGTGGAACCGCTACGAGAGCGAGTGCGCCTCTACGAGCTGGCCATTGCCTCATCGATGCTGTTGCGAGGTCGCGAGCAGGCGACGCTGGAGGACAACATCAATGTGATGGCCGCTGCGATCGCCGAGCGGTGCGGGCTCGAGCAACCAGACGAA
>JBEKVF010000305.1:0-3889 GCA_049514295.1 Acidimicrobiales bacterium | reverse complement strand
GGCACATGCGGTCGATCTCTTCGGGGGTGGCGGCGCGTTCGTATGCCGCGTCGCCCATGACGAAGAGCCTGAGCGCGGTGTGCCCGATGTACGCGGTGAAGTTGAGGGCCGTTCCGCGACGTCGTACCTCATCGAGGTACTCCGGGAACGTCTCGAAGTCCCAGACGATGCCCGCGGCGAGGGAGTTGGCGTCCATCCCCTCGACGTTCTCCAGTGTGCGCACGATCACGTCGTGATGCTCTGGGCGGCAGGGGGCGATGGAGAACCCACAGTTTCCCGCCACGACGGTCGTGACTCCGTGATACGACGAAGGCTTGAGCTCCCGATCCCAGAAGACCTGGGCGTCGAAGTGCGTGTGAATGTCGATGAAACCAGGTGCGACGGCACACCCCGATGCATCCAATTCCAGCTTGCCCTCGAGGTTCTGCCCGATCTGCTCAATCACGTTTCCGGTGATCGCCACATCGGCAACACGGCCAGGTGTACCACTCCCGTCGAAGACCGTTCCCCCGCGGATCACCACATCAGCCGACATCCCATGGCTCCTTCTCCTCGTACATCCAAGTCGTGTACTGCATTTCCGTTTCCTTCAGGAGGCGCCCACAAAGCCGTACGACTCCGCACAGTTGGGTGCGGTGACAAAGAGGCGGTCCTCGCCGGGCAACCTCTACGTCAGCCGATAGCGGATCGGCAGATGCTTCACGGCTCCGTTGACGGATGAATTGAGCCGCTCCACGGGGCCCGATGGCTCGAACCAATCCATCCGATCGATCAAGAGGCCGAACATCGCCTGAAGCTCGGCACGGGCGACGTGGGCACCCATGCACAGGTGGGGACCAAACCCGAACACCAGTTGCTGGACCGGCGGACGGTCGATCCGGAACTCGAACGGGTCCTCGAACACGTCCTCGTCGCGGTTCGCCGACGCCCAGTACAGGGCCACTTTGTCCCCGGCGTGGATCTTCTGTCCGTGCAGCTGGCAGTCTTCGGTCGCGGTGCGGGAGAAGTAGCTGATGGGAGTGACCCAGCGAAGGATCTCTTCGACGGCATCGAGCAGCAGCGCTGGCTGGGCCCGCAACTTCTCCCACTGTTCGGGGTACTCGCAGAAGGCCTGCATGCCGCCGGCGATTGCGTCACGGGTGGTCTGGTTCCCGGCCTCGACCAGAAGCTCGCAGTACGAGACGAGCTGCGCCTTGGTCAAGGGCACGCCATCGATCTCACTCTGCACCAGAACGGTGACCAAATCGTCCTGTGGATCCTGACGGCGTTGCTCGATCATGTGCTTGAAGTAGCGGTGGAGCTCCCCGCGGGCGCGCATCGAGGTCTGGTCCGGACTTTCGCCGGGACGTCGGTACTCGGGATCGTCCTTGCCGATGATCTCGTTGGTCCAGCGGAAGTGCTGTTCCCAGTCGGAACGGGGCACACCGAGGACCCAGGAGATCACGGCGACGGGGAACGGCGCTGCGAACGTGTCGACGAAGTCGCATTCACCGATCTCACCGTGGGTCGCGGCAAGGTCGACGACCCCGGCCGCGATCCGCTCGATCTCCTCGGTGCGGGCGCGGACGGCACTCTTGAGGAACTTCTTGTTGACGATCTGGCGCATGGGACCGTGTCGGGGGGGATCGAGATACACGATCATCTCCGGCACCGTGTCCATCCCGCTGAGATCCATGTCCAGCGTGATCCCTCCCGCGCTCGAGAAGAGCTGGGGTTGCGAGGCCACCTTCATGATGTCGGCGTGCTTGGTCACTGCCCAGAACGGCGGGTAACCAGGCGGCTCGATGTAGGCCACCGGTGCCTCGGCGCGCAGCCGTGCCCACACATCGTGCGGATACCCGTTCTGAGCGAAGCGAGCGGGGTCGACGAGGTCGAGCGGGTCGATGTCGAGGTTCACTGGCATGGTGGACTTCCTTGCTGGCCGGAGGGCGAGCTCACGCGCTGGTGGGCCGGTCTTGTTGGGCGCTCAGTCGAAGGCGATGACGCCACGGAGGTTCACGCCGTCGAGCATGTCCTGATAGCCCTGGTTGATCTGGTCGAGCCGATATGTCCTGGTGATCAACTCGTCCAACTTGAGCTGGCCGTTCTTGTACAGGGCCAACAGGTTGGGGATGTCGAACCGCGGGTTGGCGGCACCGAAGACGACGCCCTTGATCTCCTTCTGGAACATCGCCAGTTCGAAGAGGTTGACGCTGCTCTCGGTCTGTGACTGCGGCGCCACACCCGTGACCACGCACGTCCCGCCTTTGCCCGTGAGGCTGAGTGCGCCAGACATGAGGTCCCCGTACATCACGCTCGGCACAAGGATCACCGCGTCGGCCATCTGTCCGCGCGTCAGCTCCGTCACCATGGGCAGCGCTTCCTCCATGGATCCGGCCGTGTGCGTGGCGCCGAAGTCGAGGGCCGCCTTCTGCTTGAACTCCACAGGGTACACGGCGACGATGTTCTTCGCTCCGACCATGTGGGCACCCTGCACGGCATTGATGCCGACCCCCCCGACGCCAACGACGACGACGGTGTCGCCCGGCTTGGCCTCTGCCCGGTACACCGCCGAGCCCCAGCCGGTCGTCACCCCGCACGACACGAGGGCCACGACGCCCAACGGCACGTCCGGGTCCACCGGTACCAGTGACGCCTCGTGTGCGACGCTGTGCTCCGCAAAGGTGCCGAGCTTGGCCATCACGTTCAGGTCCTGGCCGTTGAGGTGGTACCGAGCGGTGCCGTCCGAGATCTGACCCGGGGCGAATGTCGCCGCGCCGAGGTCGCAGAGGTTCGAGTGCCCGGTGATGCACATCTTGCAGCGGCCGCAGATCGGAAAGAAGCTGGCTGCGACGTGATCCCCGGGCTTGACGCTGTGGACGTCCGGTCCGACCTCGAGGACGACGCCCCCACCTTCGTGTCCGCCCACCATGGGGAAGAGCGCCGGCTTCGGCGGCGCGCCCTCCTCGGGCGGCGGTGAGCCCATGTCGCTCGACCGGAGGTGCTCGTCGGAGTGGCACAGGCCGGCGGCGACCCATTGGACGAGGACCTCCTGGCTCTTGGGCGGATCGAGGTCGATCTCTTCGATCTTCCAATCCTCGCCCCGGCCCCAGAGCACGGCTGCATGCGTCTTCATCGTCCAGACCCCTTGAGCAGTCGGTGGCAACCCTCGGGTCGCCCCCGGAACATTCCACCACCCCTGCATCGTTGTGGCGTTGTGCCGAATATAGCCTTAATGTCAGAGTATGACACGAAATCCGGGAGGGTGCCCCGCGAGAGTTGTCCCGGCTCGGGCCGACGGGGTTGCCGGTGGCCCAAGCAAGCGCTGGACCGCGAAGGCTGAGTAGCAGAATGGACGCCGTGAGCGCCTCCACGGAGCCGGAGCTGTCCGAACCGCTGCAACCGCGGCGGCCCTACAACGGGGCACTCCGACGTGAAAGGGCCGCCGAGACGCGCGAACGGATCATCACCGCCGGCGCCGAGTTGCTGCACGAGTCGTCCATCCGCGATTGGCAGGGCTTGACGATCCGCGCCGTTGCGGAGCGCGCTGGGGTCAACGAACGGACGGTCTACCGGTACTTCGGGAACGAACGCGGGCTGCGCGATGCGGTGATCCACCGCCACGAGGTGGAGGCCGGGATCGACCTGGCGGGGATGCAACTCGACGACATCGCCGACATAGCGGCACGCATCTTCGAACATGTGTCGTCCTTTCCGTTGGAACCGCGCCCGCCCCTGGACCCGACGCTCGCCGCGGCGAACCAGCGGCAGCGGGACGCGCTGCTCGGTGCCATCACGCCCCGGACCGGTCGATGGTCGGCAGAGGACCGCGAGGTCGTGGCGGCGATTTTCGACGTGCTCTGGAGCGTCGCGTCGTACGAGCGCCTCGTGGCGGACTGGGGGATCGACT
>JBEKVF010000304.1:0-3924 GCA_049514295.1 Acidimicrobiales bacterium | reverse complement strand
TTCATGAGCCAGCACATCGGGGACATGGGCAGCCTGGAGACGCAGGCGGCGTTCGAGCGATCGTCCCGACAGTTCGCCGAGCTCTACCAGATCGACGCGCAGCAGGTGGCGGCCGATGCACACCCCGGCTACCTGACCCGTCGCTGGGCCGACGACGTCTCGGGACGCCCGGTCCGCCTGGTGCACCACCACCACGCACACGTGGCCGCCGTCATGGTCGAGCACGGCGTGCCGGCTCTGGAGCGGGTCATCGGATTCGCCTTCGACGGCACGGGTTACGGGGGGGACGGGACCATCTGGGGCGGCGAAGTCCTCGTTGCCGGCTACGACTCCTTCGTCCGGCCCGCCCACCTGCGCCAGGTGCCGCTGCCCGGGGGGGACGCGGCCATCCGCAAGCCGTACCGAGCCGCGCTGGCGCATCTCTGGGCCGCGGGCATCGGCTGGGACGAGGACCTCCCCCCGGTCGGGGCCGCCCCCGACACCGAGCGCACCGCACTGCGCCGTCAACTCGAGCGCGGCGTCAATTGCGTGCCGACCTCGAGTATGGGGAGGCTCTTCGACGCCGTCAGCTCCATCCTCGGGGTCCGCCACGTCGCCACCTACGAGGCCCAGGCCGCCATGGAGCTCGAATGGTGCGCCTCTGCGCACCTCGGCCAGGCACGCCGCTACCGCTTCATGTACTCCGACGGGGAGTTCGACTCTGCGCCCGTGCTCGGCGACATCGTTGACGACCTGCGGTCGGGCCGTCCCGTCGGCGCCATCGCAGCGGGCTTCCACCTCGCGGTGGCCGGCCTCATCGCCGAAGTCGCCGAACACCTCCGGCACGAGACCGGCATCGCGCGGGTGGCGCTGACGGGAGGCGTCTTCCAGAACATCCTCCTCCTCGACCTGGCTCGCCGTGCCCTCGGTGGGCGAGGCTTCCAGGTCCTGACGCACCGGCTGGTCCCCCCCAACGACGGCGGGCTGGCCCTCGGGCAGGCGGCCGTCGCCGGCTACGTCCCAGCGGACCCGAACGAGGCATGATGGCCCTCATGGAGTCGTCGGTGGCGTCCGGACTCGAGGAGGGGCCGGCCGCGGACCTGGCCGTGGCCTCGCTGGCACTGGCCCGGCGGTTCGCCGCGGGGGCGACGATGTGGTGCGTGGCGCCGCTGTGGCCGTCCCACGGGCGTCACGTGGCGGTCGAGTTCGTCCACCCCGTCATCGTGGGCAAACGCGCGCTGCCTGCGGTGAGTGTTGACGCCGCGGACGCCGTCGCGGCCGTGCGGCTGGCAGCCCGTCCCGGAGACATCCTGCTCGCCGTGAGCACGGCCGACGACGCCTGCGCCGGCGACCTGCTGGCGCGCGCTGGTGCCTGGGGACTGACCAGCCTCTGGCTCGGTGCCGGGAGCCGGCCAACGGGCAGCCCGGCCGACCATGTCGTATGGCTCGAGGGGGTGGACCCGGCCCTGGCATCCCGGTCGGGTGACATGGTGCTCATGTACCACCTCCTCTGGGAGCTGACCCATGTGGTCTTCGAGCATCCAGGGCTGCTCGAGGCCGAGCCGGAGTGCACCGAGGAGGTCTGTGTGACCTGTTCCGACGAGGGTCGCGTGGCCGAGGTGACCGCCGTGCACACCGACGGCCGCGTCGAGGTCCTGGTCGGTGGACAGCGTGAGGCCGTCGACGCCAGCCTGGTGGACCCGGTCGAGCCCGGCGACCTGCTGCTGGTCCACGCCGGCGTTGCCATCACCTCGCTCGGCGGTGTCGCATCGTGAGCGCGGAGCCCACCGGGTTCCTCTATCCCTTCATTGAGGCAGAGGAGCGGGACGGAACGGCGCTGGTCGCCGACCTGGCCCTTTCGGCACAGTCGAAGATGGCGGAGAGCCGCGATCTGCGCACCGCGACGCTGGAGCGTTGCCGTGCCGACATCGATGCGGCCGCGGCCGCCATGGCCGCGTGCTTCCTGCAGGGCGGTCGCCTGTTCGCCTTCGGCAACGGGGGCAGCGCCACCGACGCCGAAGGGACGGTGGACCTCTTCCGCCACCCCCCTCACGGGCGTCCGCTGCCGGCGCTGTCACTGGTCGACGATCAGGCGGTGCTCACCGCACTCTCCAACGACGTGGGATTCGAGCTCGTCTTCTCGCGGCAGGTCATCGCCCACGGCAAGGCGGGCGACATCGCCGTCGGTTTCTCCACCAGCGGCGATTCGGTCAACATGCTGCGCGCTTTCGAGGAGGCGGCGCGCCGGGATCTGCTGACTATCGGCCTGTGCGGCTATGAGGGCGCCGCCATGGCAGTGAGCGACGCTGTGCATCACTGCCTCGTGGTCCGGTCGGAGAGCGTCCACCGAATTCAAGAGGCCCAGGATGCATTGATGCTGGAGCTGTGGTCGACGGTGCAGCGTCACCTGGCACGGAGTGAGGCCTCGTGACCGACACCGCCAGGGACGCCAAGCCTTCCGACCGTGAGGCCGCCGTGTTCGAGCGGATCGAGGCCTTCCGCCGCCGCCGGCCGCGCCTGCTCGATGACGTGATCACCCTGGCCCACGGGGCTGGCGGCAAGGCGTCGGCTGCCCTGCTCGACGCCGTGTTCCTTCCCGCGTTCGCCGCCGAGCCAGCCGGATCGCAGACCGATGCGGCGGTGCTCGCGCTGCCATCGGGCGAGCGACTGGCGTTCAGCACCGACTCGTACGTGGTCAAGCCGCTGCGCTTCCCTGGCGGGTCGGCAGGGCACCTCGCCGTGCACGGAACGATCAACGACCTGGCCATGATGGGCGCCCGCCCGATCGCCCTCTCCGCCGCCTTCGTCATCGAGGAGGGGTTCTCCATCGACGAGCTGCGCGAGATCGTGGCCGACATGGCCGAAGCCGCTGCCGCCGCCGGCGTTCCGATCGTGACGGGCGACACCAAAGTCGTCGACCGCGGCGCCGCCGACGGCGTCTACATCTCGACTGCGGGCGTCGGCGTGATCCCCGAGGGTCGCGAGCTCTCGGCGTCCAAGGTCGCCGTCGGGGATGTCGTGCTCGCCTCGGGCACCATGGGTGACCACGGGACGGCGGTCATGCTCGCCCGCGGCGACCTGGCTCTCGAGGCCGATATCAGCTCGGACACTGCCCCGCTCCACGGTCTCATGGAGTCGCTGCTCGACGCCGCCCCCGGCACCCGCTGGCTGCGGGACTCGACCCGCGGTGGCGTCGGGACAGTCTGCAACGAGCTCGCCCGGGACAGCAACCTCACGGTCGTCCTGGACGAGTCGGCCCTGCCGATCCGGCCCGAGGTGGCCGCCGCCTGCGAGCTACTCGGGATCGATCCTCTCTACGTAGCCAACGAGGGGAAACTCGTGGCCGTGGCGGCGCCCGACGAGGCGGACGCCGCCCTCGCCGCCATGCGCGCCCACCCCCAGGGCTCCGGTGCGGTGCAGGTGGGCGAGATCCATGCCGAGCCCCCCGGGATCGTCGTACTGCGGACCACCATGGGTGGCACCCGCATCGTCGACATGCTCGTCGGCGACCCGCTTCCCCGCATCTGCTAGCCCGGCGGATCGGCGTTCCCCGGTGGCGAGGGCAGTACCACGGCACCCGGAGCCAGCGCGGCAAGGGCGCTCGCCGGATTGAGGTTCACCCCTCGACAGCGAAGATCTTCCACGATCCGGGCACACCCTTGAGATCGTGTTCGCCCCGATCGCAGAACTGGATACCGGAGCCGACAACCAAATCGACGACGGCGCGCGAGACGAGCACCTCGCCCAGCTTTGCGATGGAAGAGACCCTCTGCCCGATGTGAACGGCGAACCCGGCGACATCCGAGTCGGTTATCTCGATCTCACCGGTGTGCAACCCCGCACGGACACCGAGGCCCAGCTGGCTGACAGCATCTCGGATCGCGCAGGCGCAGGCGATGGCGCGGGCGGGACCGTCGAAGGTGGCGAGGAACCCGTCGCCCATCG
>JBEKVF010000303.1:0-3935 GCA_049514295.1 Acidimicrobiales bacterium | reverse complement strand
ACTAACCGCTCATAGGGCCGGATACCGAGTGGCCTGCCGCCGCCCACCCGACTGCCCCGAAGTGCTGCGGCCTCAAGGGATCAACGCAACGCCTCGGCGAACGCCTGAGATGGTGGCATCTAGCCCAGTGTCTGTCGAGGGCGTCGGTTGAGGGACCGTGCGATGGCGTTGAGCTGCTGCTGTGAGTACAAGGACAGGTCGGCGGTCTTCGGGAGGTATTGGCGCAACAGGCCGTTGGTGTTCTCGTTGGTGCCGCGTTGCCAGGGGCTCTTGGGGTCGCAGAAGTAGACGGCGACGCCGGTTTCCACGCTGAAGCGCACGTGTTCGGCCATCTCTTTGCCCTGATCCCAGGTCAGTGAGCGACGCAGGTTGGCCGGCAGGGTCGAGATCCGTTTGGCCAGGGCGATGCGTACGGCCTCGGCCCCGTGTCCATTGGGTAGCTTGCACAACATGACGTAGCGGCTGTGGCGCTCGACCAAGGTGGCGATGGCGGTCATCTTCTTGCCGAAGATGAGGTCCCCTTTCCCAGTGACCGGGCACCGCCCGGTCGGCGACTTCGGCGGGGCGCTCAGAGATCATCACCAAGCTTTCCATTGCTCCACCTGTTTCCGACCACCCGCTACGACCAACGTGAGGCTAGTCCCTCTGGTTGAATCCACCCTCGTCCTTGTGGCGGGTTGGCGTGTCCTGATGGTGCAGTTCATCATCGCCGGGCACTGACGCCGACGAACAACTGGCGGCAGATCGAGGGGTGACCCCGATGGCCGGAGTGGGGCAGCTCACAACCCGGTAACAAGCAGCGGTTAGGCGGGCGCAGCGGACCCTTGAGGGCCCACCGTGCGCGGTAGGAGCAGGAGGGCAAGACCGCACGGGTCTGGCGCAACCCGGCGGACTTGGTCTTCACGTCCACCATCGGCGCGCCGCAGGATCCTGAGGTCTTCGGCAAGTCCGTACCGAGGATATGCAAGGCGGCCGGACTCGGGCATTGGAGCATCCGTGAGCTTCGGCACTCGCGTGCGTCGCTGTTGCTCGCTACGGGCGTGCCCTCGAAGTCGTCTCCGACACACTCGGGCATACGTCGATCCGAGTCACGATGGATGTCTACGGTCACCTGCTGGCGCCAGCGAAGATGCAAGCGGCCTATGCGATGCAGCGGGCGTTATGGCTCGAGGAGCTGCCGGACTTCGACCCTTTGGCTGCAAGTTTGGCTGCAAACACCCAAACGGAAACGGGCGACGAGGCTGTGACCTCGGACTTCGTGGGCCGCCCGGGTCTCGATCCCGGCACCTTGGGATTAAAAGTCCCCTGCTCTTCCGGATGAGCTAGCGGCCCGCGACTGCACGATATCTGGCAACAGAACGCGCGAGGAAAAGTCGGGTAGCAACTGGCTCGAGAACATCCGGCAACGGCGGCCAGGCGCAATAGCACAACGGCTTCAACCGACTTCCCCCGGAGCGGCCGGTTCTTCGAGAGAGAGGGCGCGGTCGCACGAGTACATGGCGAACGCCACCGCCTCGTCGTGGCCCATGGCTGCACCGCGTGTGTACGCCTCGTCGAGCGAGACTCCCCCAGCCGCCCGCGGACCGTCTCTATCATCGCCGTGACCGGCTGGTCCACGTAGACCATCTCCAAGAAGCCGGGGAAGGTGATACCGGCAATGACAGCGGCTTCCTCGTCGAACCCGAGCTGCCCGATCCCCCAGATGACGTGCGCAAAGGCGGAGGAGCTCGCCGCCAGGTCACCCACGGTGATGCTGTGGGCAAGGGCCTCCTGAATGGAGGCAACGGCCGGCCGGTCGTGCCCGGCCGGGAGCTGTTCGCGAGCAACCGTGTGGAGCGCATGGGAGTAGACGGCGTCACTGGCCCCGGCGCGAGAGAGCTCAATGCTCTCGGTGAGCGACGCCACAGCGGCATCGTGGTCGCCCGGCCGTAGCTCAGGACGAAGCCCCGGGGTGAAGTGGGCGAACGCAGACCGGACGGCTGCCCGAGCGTGCGCGCCGCACGCATGACCTCGTCGGACCCAGCTTCGGCTCGCTCGATGTCCCCGTTGAGGACGGCAAAGACAGGGCCGGTGCACAGAGCCGTCCGGGCGATGAGGTCGTCCTTCGTGTCCCCGAGCGCGTCGAGTGCGGTCTGGACGATCCGGTCGGCCTCCGAGAGATCCCCCCGGCTGAACATCAGGTTGCCGCGCATCGTCTTGGCGGTGGCAAAGGTGACGGTGTCCACGGTCGCGTAGGAGACCTGGTCGAGGTACGACTGCACCGCGTCCAGATCAAGTCGCTCCATGGCGCCAATGGACGCCGCCACCGGCACGGCGTCGCGGTGTGGCGAGTTATGAGGACCACGACCACGGTCGGCCTCCACGTCCCTACGGTACGCAACCAGGGTTCCGTTCGCCGTTTCGACCAGAGGATCGGGCCACACGGCACCGAATCCCCGAAATCCGATCGGGCTCCCGGCAGAGAAGGCCGATGGCGACAGGGCCGCTCAGCCGATTCCGGCGAGCGCCGGTACGACCGGCCCCCACGTCTCTTCGAGCCACTTCGACGGCTCGGGCCCCGTCGACCGCACCACGATGGCCTGCACACCCGCGGCGGCCAGCGCCTCCACCTCGCGCAGGATGGTGTTGCGGTCGGCGTCCTCGGGCACGCCGATGAGCGCCGTCACCTCGATCTCCCCCGGGTCTCGGCCGACCTCGTCACAGTGGCGCCGGAGCACGTCCACCTTGTGGGCGACCGTGGCCGAGTCGCCGATGATATTGCAGGCATCGGCGTATTTCGCGACGAGTCGAAGAGTCTTGCGCTCCCCGCCGCCGCCGATGAGCACCCGCGGTCGCGGCGTGCTGACCGGTTGAGGCGAGCACAGGGTCTCGGCCAACTGATAGTGCGTGCCCTCGTAGGCGCCGTTGTCGTCGCTCCACATCTGGAAGCAGATCTGGAGCGTCTCCTCGAGCCTCTCGTACCGCTCACTGAGCGGCGGGAAGGGGACTCCCAGCCCCCGGTGCTCCCGCTCGTACCACGCTGCACCGAGTCCCAGTTCGGCCCGCCCACCCGAGAGCACGTCCAGTGTGGTGACCGTCTTGGCGAGCAGCCCCGGGTGGCGGTAGGTCACCCCGCCCACGAGAAGCCGGAAGCGCAGGCGCTCCGTCTTGGCGGCGGCGAAGGAGAGCGCCGTGTACCCCTCGAGCATCGGTTCCTCGGCCGGCCACAGCATGTCCATCTGGAACCAGTGGTCCATCACCGACAGCGTGCGCACCCCGATTGCCTCCGCCGTCTGCGCCAATGATGCGAACGTGGGCCCGATCGCCTCGGGGCCACCGGGCCAGGTGAAGCGCGGCACATGGATGTCGAGTTGCATGTCGTCCTCCCGATCGCTCCTGGCGAGGGTACCGCGCACGGTGCGCAACGCGACCGGGCCGCTGGCCTGAGGGGAGACGGTACTGTCGGTCGGGCATGAGTCTCGTCATGAACGCGCTCGACGCGCCCAGCGCGTCCCAGGCCCGAGTCCATTGCCTCTCCGACGGCTCCCAGCCGCTCACGCTCACCGAGCTTGGCCGTCACTCCCGGCGGGCGGGTGCCTGGCTGGAGGATCTGGTCGGGCGTGCCGGTACGGTGGCCGCGCTCCTCACGGCGTCCCATGACTGCCTCGCCACGCTCTTCGGCGCCCTGCGCTCCGGAATCACGCTCGTGTCGTTGCCGCACCCGGGCCGCGGCATGGACGCTGCGGAGTACCTGGCCCAGATCGGCAGGATGTGCGCGCTTACCGACGCCACCCACCTCCTGTGCGATCCCGGCCTGACCGCACTGCTGTCCGCCGCGCCCGTACCCGTGCATGCGTTCAGCGAGTGGAGCTCCGCCGCGCTTCCCGCCCCAGCCGAGACACCCGGGGACTTCGTGCAGTTCACGTCGGGCAGCACAGGGACACCGAGAGGCATCG
>JBEKVF010000302.1:0-3937 GCA_049514295.1 Acidimicrobiales bacterium | reverse complement strand
CGTGCCGACCGCCGACCTCCCGGTCGCGGTCGAGACGGCGCAGACCCACGCCGACGAGCTCGGTGCCTCGGGAGTGGCGGCCGACGCCGACGTGGCCCGGGTCTCCCTGGTCGGGGTCGGCATGAAGTCGCACCCCGGGATTGCGGCGACCATGTTCGAGACGCTGGCCGACGAGCGCATCAACATCGACATGATCTCCACCTCGACGATCCGGACCTCGTGCATCGTGGCCGAGGACGACGTGGAGCGGGCCGTTCGCAGCCTGCATGCGGCGTTCGCCCTGGGCTGATGGCGGCCGGGGCGAAGGGCACACGCACGCTGTGGCTACTGCGGCACGCCAAGGCTGTGACCGACCCGCCCCCGGGCGGCTCTGACTTCGACCGCGTCCTGGCCCCCCGGGGCCGGCGCGACGCCGCCGCACTGGGTCACCTCTTCGCCGGCCACGGCGAGGGACTCGGGCCGGCCCTGAAGGCCGTCCCCCGGCCGGCGGTGGCGCTCGTGTCGCCGGCGGCGCGCACCGCGGCGACGGCCGAGCTGGTGCTGGCCGACGTGGCCGAGCCACCGGAGCGCCGCCTCGACCACGAGCTCTACGGGGCCGACCCCGAGGAGGTGCTCGCCTTCCTGCGCGCCATGGCCGACGACGTCGACTCGGCCATGGTGGTCGGGCACAACCCGACGGTGCACTCGCTGTCACAAGGGCTGCTGGCAGCCCGGGACAAGAAGGGGCACTCGGTGGCGGTGCGGCACGGCTTCCCGACCTGCGCCCTCGGCGTCTACACCTTCCC
Source organism: Acidimicrobiales bacterium (assembly GCA_049514295.1). Lineage (GTDB taxonomy): Bacteria > Actinomycetota > Acidimicrobiia > Acidimicrobiales > RAAP-2 > Bog-473. The sequence goes on along the minus strand of JBEKVF010000302.1, from coordinate 3,152 downwards.
GACCGCCCGATGGGCGGACGTGGCGGCCGGGACGGCCAAGCTGGTCGCCCTGATGGGGCCGCCCTACGGCGGGAGCTGAGCCCGGGCCGACCCCGTCAGACGGTGCGCAGGGTCAGATGACGCGCAGGATGGCGGCGTCGCCCTGCCCGCCCCCGCCGCACAGCGCCACGGCAGCAGTGGATGCGCCGCGCCGGCGCAGCTCGAGCAGCGCGGTCAGCGCGAGCCGGGTGCCCGACATGCCGACGGGGTGGCCGAGCGCGATGGCGCCACCGTTGACGTTGACGTTTTCCTCGTCGATCCCGAGGTCGTCCACCGAGGCCAGGCCGACGGCGGCGAAGGCCTCGTTGATCTCGAAGAGGTCGATGGAGCCGACCTCGACGCCCGCCTTCTGGGCCGCCTTGAGGATGGCCCGCGAGGGTTGGGTGAGCAGCGAGTTGTCCGGGCCGGCCACCATGCCGTAGCCGACGATCTCGCCCAGCGGAGCAAGGCCGAGCTCCTTGGCCTTGGCCGCCGACATCACGACGACAGCGGCGCCGCCGTCGGAGATCTGCGACGCGTTGCCGGCGGTGATGGTGCCGTCCTTGGTGAAGGCCGGCTTGAGCGCCCCCAGCGACTCCGCCGTCGTGCCCGGCCGCACGCCCTCGTCGGTGTCTACGAGGAGCGGGTCACCCTTGCGCTGGGGCACCTGCACCGGGACGATCTCCTCGGCCAGGCGGCCCTCCTTGGCCGCCGCGGCGGCCTTCTCGTGGCTGGCGGCGGAGAAGGCGTCCTGGCGCTCCCGGGAGATGCCGGTCTTCTGGTTGTGCTGCTCGGTGGAGAGCCCCATGGCGATGTGCTCGAAGGCGTCCGTGAGCCCGTCGTACATCATGGAGTCGACCAGCGTGCCGTCGCCGATGCGGTAGCCGGCGCGGGCGCCGGGCAGGAGGTAGGGCGCCTGGGTCATGGACTCCATGCCGCCGGCCACGACGATGTCGGCGTCGCCGGCGCGGATCATCTGGTCGGCCAGGTAGATCGAGTTGAGCCCCGAGAGGCAGACCTTGTTGACGGTGTTGGCGGGGACGGACATGGGGATACCGCCCTTCACCGCGGCCTGGCGGGCCGTGATCTGGCCCTGGCCGGCGAGGATCACCTGGCCCATGAGGACGTAGTCGACCTGGTCGGGAGACACCCCGGCCCGCAAAAGCGCCTCCGCGATGGCGAATCCGCCCAGATCCATGGCCGTGAACCCGGCCAACGCGCCGGAAAGCTTCCCGATCGGAGTACGAGCCCCTGCGACGATGACGGCCTCAGCCATTCCCTCTACCTCCGGGTTCCCGCCGGTCTGGTTACCAGTCGGAAACCACATCTTACGGGCCAACTATCGTCGAGTCACATGAGCGACATCCTCACCGCCGCCCTGGCCGGCGCCACCCCCGATGAGCTGGCCGGACTCCCCATGCCCGACTCCTACCGGGGCGCCCTGGTCAAAAGGAGCGAGGTGGACATGTTCGAGGGCATGGAATCCTCGGACAAGGACCCCCGCCGGTCCCTCCACGTCGAGGAGGTGCCCCTGCCCGAGCTCGCCCCCGACGAGGCCTACGTCGCCGTCATGGCGTCGTCCATCAACTTCAACACGGTCTGGACGTCAATCTTCGAGCCGCTGCCCACCTTCGGCTTCCTCGACCGCCTGGGCAAGGAGGGGCCGTGGGCGGCCCGCCACGCGCTCGACTACCACGTCGTCGGCTCGGACGCCGCGGGCGTCGTGCTCCGCACGGGCTCGGCGGTGCGCAACTGGAAGGTGGGCGACAAGGTCACGGTCCACTGCAACTACGTCGACGACCAAGACCCCTCGGCCCACGACGACTCCATGCTGGCGGCCAACCAGCGCATCTGGGGCTTCGAGTCGAACTTCGGCGGCCTGGCCGACGTGACGGTGGTCAAGGCGAACCAGCTCATGCCGAAGCCGGCGCACCTGAGCTGGGAGGAGGCGGCCGTCAACGCCCTGTGCAACTCGACCTCCTACCGCATGCTGGTCTCGCCCAACGGGGCGCGCATGACCCAGGGCGACAAGGTGCTCGTGTGGGGCGCCAGCGGGGGTCTCGGCAGCTACGCCGTGCAGCACGTGCTCAACGGAGGCGGCACGCCGATCGGCGTCGTCTCGTCGCCCGAGAAGGTCAAGCTGCTCAACGACCTCGGCGTCGAGGCCGTCATCGACCGCAAGGTGGCGAACTACCGGTTCTGGTCGGACGAGCACACCCAGGACGAGTCCGAGTGGCGGCGCTTCGGCAAGGACATCCGCGCCCTGGTGGGTTCCGAGCCCGAGATCGTCTTCGAGCACCCGGGGCGCCAGACGATGGGCGCCTCCGTGTTCGCCTGCAAGCGGGCGGGGACGATCGTGACCTGCGCCGCCACCTCCGGCTACATGATTGAGTACGACAACCGCCACCTCTGGATGAAGCTCAAGACGATCAAGGGCTCGCACTTCGCCAACTACCGCGAGGCGTGGGACGCCAACCAGCTCGTCTGCGAGGGCAAGGTGCTCCCGCCGCTCTCCGCGGTCTACACGCTGGAGGACGTCGGCGATGCGGCGTACCAGGTGCACCACAATCTGCACGAGGGCAAGATCGGCGTGTTGTGCCTGGCGCCCACCGAGGGGCTGGGCATCGACGACCCCGAGCTGCGCGCCAAGGTCGGCGAGGACCGCATCACCCTGTTCCGGCGGCACGGCGCGTGAGTGACCTCCTGCTCACCGAGATCGACCACGTGGCCATCGCGGTCAACGACCTCGACGCCGCCATCACGTGGTACGGCGAGGTCTTCGGCGCCACGGTGGACCACCGCGAGCGCGTCGAGTCCGACGGCGTCGAGGAGGCACTGCTCAAGGTGGCCGACTCCTACGTGCAGCTGCTGACCCCGATCAGGGACGACTCGCCGGTGGCCAAGTATCTCGCCAACAAGGGCGAGGGGCTGCACCACATCGGCTACCGGGTCGACGATTGCGCGGTGGCCCTCCAGGCGGTCAAGGACGCCGGTGGCCGGGTGATCGACGAGGCGCCGCGCCCGGGCTCGCGGGGCACCACGGTGGCCTTCGTGCACCCGAAGACCTCGTTCGGGACGCTGATAGAGCTCGTCCAGGAGTAGCCGTCGGGGAAGGCGTCGGGGGGATTTCCCAG
>JBEKVF010000301.1:0-3946 GCA_049514295.1 Acidimicrobiales bacterium | reverse complement strand
ACCCAGGCGTCGGCGATGGCCCGCGCCTCTCCCGGGTTCGGGTGCGGAATGGAGCGCGCGAGCTCGGCCAGGCGGGCGTGGAGGACGCACTGGCGTTGCCAGGCGTACATGCCGCGCTCCCATTGCAGGAGCGTCATGGCGATCCCCCAGCCGTCGTTGACTTCGCCCACGACCCGGTCGCCAGGGACGAACACGTCGTCGAAGAAGGTCTCGGCGAATTCGTTGCGGTCGCTGCTGGCCCGGGTCGCTCGCACCTCGATGCCCGGGGAATCAAGGTCGATGAGGAACATGCTGATGCCCCGGTGGCCCTCGGGCCCGGTGCGGACCAAGGCGCAGGTCTTGTCGGACATGCTGCCGAAGCTCGACCAGAGCTTGTGCCCCGTGACTCGCCAGCCGTCGCCGTCGGGCACGGCCCGGCACCGCAGCGCCGCGAGGTCGCTCCCCGCTTCGGGCTCGGAGAACCCCTGGCACCACACCTCGTCGCCCCGGATGCACGCACCGAGGAAGCGCGCGCTGAGCTCGGGCGCGACCAGGACCATCACCGGTCCGAGCACCTCGAGCGTGCCGAGCGGGAGGGGGAGCCGGTACCCCTCGAGCGACAGGTGTTCGTAGAGCGTGGCCCGCAGCTCGGCGCTGCCGCCGCTCCCGCCGACGGACTCGGGCCAGCCGTGCCGGGTGAACCCGGCGTCCCAGAGCGCCCGCTGGAAGGCTCGGTCGGCGTGCATCGCATCCTCGATGCGCAGCGGCTCGTTCTCGGCGCGCGCGGCCGCGTACTCCTCGCGGTGGGTGCGCAGCCATGAGCTCAGCTCCTGGCGCAGCTCGGCTGGCGATGGTGTCGCCACCGTCGTCATGACCCGACGCGGCCGCAGCGGTGCGGGCCCGCCGGCAGCACGTCGGTGTCCATCGGTCGGCTCCGGCGCTGATTGGTCACTCTCACCTCCGCCCCCTCGGCGACAGTCGACGCCAATATCGTAAGGTTCACTATATCGACGCGCCGCTCAGCGCACAACCGGTGCGATCACCGCCACAGAGCGGCCAGCGCGGCTCGCCGACCCGCCCGGTCGAGGCCCCGGAGGTCGGCGGTGCCGTGCTCGGTCACGACGACGTCGATGTCGTGCGACGGCGTGGTGACCGGGGCGGCCAGGCGTTCGACGAGGGTGCGGTGGGGCCCGCGCTCGGTCGGCAGCGCCACGATGCTGAGCCCTCCGACGGAGCGGGTGGCGCCGAACGCGTAGTCGGGATGCCCCCCGATCCCGGCCACGGCGGAGCCCCCGACCGCCTCGACGTTCACCTGGCCGTCCAGGTCGATCTCGAGGGCGGTGTTCACCGCGATCAGCGGCGGCTCGCCCGCCAGACGGACGGGATCATGCGTGTGCTCGACGCGGTCGACGACGGCGCGTCCGGGGGCCCAGTCGTAGAGCACATCGGTGCCGCCGCTGTAGGGCGCGTAGGCGCGGCCGAGCAGGAGGCCCCGCCGGTCGAGCTCCACGACGGCGTCGGACAACATCCCGGTGTCGACGTGGACCGGGCGGTCGATGGCGTCGATCACGGCCGTGCCCACGGGTCCGGGGCCGTACTGCACCCGCGCACCCTCGGGGATCAGGGAGACGACGCGTTCCGCGACGGCGCGGTGGACGTCCTGCGGCTCGCCCCACCGGACCTCCGTCGGCGGTGCACTGCTCTGCCCCACGACGCGGACGCGCTCGGCCGGGATGGGCGGCCCGGCATCGAGCACGGGAAGACCGCTGCGCTCAATTCCGTGCACCTCGGCGCCGGCATCGATCGCCGCCCGCAGCCAGGCCGATTCGGTGGTGAGGAGGAAGCCGCCGTCCACCGGGGCGACGGGTGCGACCAGGACATCGGGTCGCAGCGGCCCGCCCAGCAACGCCGGCACCGCGCCCAGCCGGACCGTCACGTACCGCACGGCACCGCGGTCGATCGGGCCGCGCAGGGCGAACCCGCCCATCACCGTCGCGACGTCGGCGTAGCGGTCCAGCGCGGGCAGCAGCTGGCCATCCGGGACCCAGCCAAGGAGGAGGTCCACCGACGCCGGGTCGAACCGTTCGAGGGCCTGCGCCACGGTCGCCGGGTCACCGCCCACCCCGTCGGCCACCGCCACCCTGGTGCGAGTGGAGGGCGGTGGCACGGGCTGATGGTAGCGGTATCGGAAGACTTTCGGTACAGTCATCCATAATGGAGCTCCTGGTAGAGCGGTCGGGGGGCGTCGCCCACTTCGTCCTGAACCGCCCCGATGCCTACAACGCCATCGACGCTGCGCTGCGGGACCAATTGCTGGCCGCGCTCGATGCGGCCGAGTCCGACGGCACGACGTGCGTCGTGCTGCGCGGGGAGGGCCGCGGATTCTGCGCCGGCATGGATCTGCGGGCCGGTGGCGCCAACCGCGGCGTCGACCTTGCGCAGGCCATGGCGCGGTCGTCGTCCCGGCTCACCGAACGCTTCGTTGGGTCGAGTGTCCCGATCGTCTCCGCCGTGCATGGCGCATGCGCCGGCCTGGGGCTCACCCTGGCACTGGCTGCCGACCACTGCGTGGCAGCCGCGGACGCCCGTTTCGTGGCCGCCTTCGTGGGGCGCTCCCTGGTGCCCGACGGGGCGATTTCGCTCCTCCTGCCCCGCCTGGTCGGTGTCGCCCGGGCGCGCCGCATGCTGCTCTTCGGGGACCAGGTCAGTGCGGCCGACGCGCATGAATGGGGGATGATCGGTGAACTCGCCGGGGGAGCCGACCTGGTGGAACGGGCCCACGCACGGGCCGAGGCCCTCGGCATGCTGCCCGCCCACGTGGTGCGCTACACGCGCTCGCTCCTGGCGCGTTCGTTCGACATCGGCCTGGACACCGTCCTCTTCGAGGAGCAGCTGGCGCAAGGCGTCGTCTCGACGTCCGACGACTACGCGGAGGGAGCGGCTGCCTTCTTCGAGAAGCGCCCTCCCCGCTTCACGGGGCATTGAGCGGGCCGGCTGGAGCGATGGATCCGCGCTACTCACCGGAGGCCGAGGAGTTCCGCGGCCGCGTCCGGGCCTTCCTGCGGGACAATCTGCCGCAGGGGTGGCGGGGTCTCGGTGCCATCGCCGACCGGGACGAGGCCGACGCCTTCGTCACGAAGTGGCGAGCGACGCTGTACGCCAACGGCCTGCTCGGGGTGGCGTGGCCCACCGAGTACGGCGGCGGTGGGATGACGAAGCTGGAGCAGGTCGTGCTCACCGAGGAGATGGCCCGGGCCGGCGTGCCCGCCATGGGCTTCAACGACAACATGAGCATCAAGATGCTCGGCGGCACCCTGTTGCGCTGGGGCACCGAGGAGCAAAAGCGCCGCTTCCTGCCCCGCATCCTCTCGGGTGAGGACCTGTGGTGCCAGGGGTTCTCCGAGCCCGAGGCGGGCTCGGATTTGGCCTCGCTGACCACCAGCGCCGTGCTCGATGGCGACCACTGGGTGATCAACGGCCAGAAGCTGTGGACATCCAAGGCGCGCGAGGCCAACTGGATCTTCGTGTTGGCCCGCTCGGATCCCGACGCTCCCAAGCACAAGGGGATCACCTTCCTCCTCGTCGAGCTGGAGCAGCCCGGAGTGGAGATCCGCCCCGTGCGGGCATTGTCGGGAGAGAGCGAGTTCAACGAGGTCTTCTTCCACGACGCCGTCACGCCGGCCGACCACGTCGTGGGCGAGATGCACGGGGGCTGGGCCGTTGCCACCTCACTCCTCGGGCTCGAGCGCGGCGAGGAGGCTGCCACCAACCCGATCCTGTTCCGGGCCGAGTTGGACCGGCTGGTCGCCATGGCCGCGGCACGCGGGCGGCTGCAGGATCCGGTGGTCCGCGATGAGGTCGCCCGGGTCTACGCCCGTTGTGAGATCATGCGCTTCCTGGGCCTCCGCATCCTGACCGGGGTCCTCCGGGACGGCGTCCTCGGCCCCGAGTCCTCCATCTCGAAGCT
>JBEKVF010000300.1:0-3957 GCA_049514295.1 Acidimicrobiales bacterium | reverse complement strand
GCGGCGGCTCGCCTGCTGGCCGCCTACGGCGCGAGGAGCCTGCTCGACGATGCACTGGGGGGAACCCGCATCGTCTCGCTCGCCACTCGTCCCGGCCCCTTGGAACGCCAGCTCCTGACCGATGGGGCCGTTGCCGATGTCGTCGTCGCGTTGCAGGGCCATCGGGTCGTTGCCGTGCACCGGCCACCGGAGGTGCGCCCCACCTCCAACATGGGCGCCCTGCCGTTGGCCCGCTGGAGCGATGTCGGCGAGGTCGAGGTCTTGGCGGAAGGCGATCAGGCCCGCCAATCGTTCTCCGCCGCCCTCAATGAGGTACGGATCCTGCGCGCCGCCGCACTGGTCGGACTGGCCAGCGAGGCGATCGAGATCGGTGCGGCGTACGCGCGTCAGCGCGAGGCGTTCGGCGTCCGGATCGGCACCTACCAGGCTGTTGCCCACCCCTTGGCGGACGCGTTGGTGGCCAAGGACGGAGCGCAGCTCTTGACCTGGAAGGCGTGCTGGGCTCTCGACGAGGGCCTCCCCGCCGCGCCGGCGCTCGCCTCCATGGCGTTCGTCTTCGCCGCCGAGACGGCGTACGCAGCCACACAGCACAGTCTCCACATTCACGGCGGCTACGGCTTTACGGTCGAATGCGACATTCAGCTCTACTACCGACGGGCTAAGGCCTGGGTCACCACGTTCGCCGATCCGGAGCGTGAACTCGACGTGATGGCCGACGAGATGTACGCGCCCGCTCGGCCCGGGCGGCAGGGCGCAGTCAGCGCCGCCAACCCGGGGGGTGGCTGATGGATTTTCATGCGCCACCTCATCTCGAGGCGATCCAGGCCGAGGCTGAGGCGTTTGCGGCCGAGCACGTCACGGCCGACATCGTCGAGGAGGAGCTCCGTACGGGCGACGGCGTGAGCCGCCCGCTGCTTCGGGCGATGGGCGCCAAGGGCTGGGTGGCCCCTCTGTGGCCGCCCGAGGAAGGCGGGGCGGGGCTCGATCCCTTCGAGACCTCCGCCATGCTGAACGCCATCCGCGCCGCGGGCGGGCCCACCGTCGGCCCGGGCACCACGATGCTTACCGCCAACGCGATCAGAGCATTGGGTTCTCCGGAACTTCGGGCCAGAATCCTTCCTGGCATCGCCGCCGGCGAGACGCTGATCTGCTTGGGGTACACCGAACCCGAAGGCGGATCCGATGTCTTTGCCTGCAAGACCCGTTCCGTCCGCGACGGCGACGAATGGGTCATCAACGGCCAGAAAATGTTCACGACGTTCGCCCACAGGGCCGACTATTGCTTCCTCTTGACCCGTAGTGACCCGGCGTCGCGGGGGCCTCGGGGATTGACGATGTTCCTCGTTCCCATGGGGACATCAGGCATTGAGATCCAAGCGGTGCGGACCATGGGCTACGAGCGCACAAACATTGTGTTCTACAACGACGTCCGAGTGAGCGACGACCTCCGGGTCGGCGAACCCGAACAGGGACTCCATGTGATGCGGGCGGCGCTGGAGGCTGAGCAGAATGTGGCTCCGTCGTCACGGACGTCCCAGCTGTACGAGGCCGCGGTGGTCTGGGCCCGGGAGACGCCCGCTCCGGACGGCGACACCACCATGCTGGACAATCCATCCGTGCGCCGGCGCCTGGCCCGCATGGCGATCGATGCCGAGGTGGCGGACCTGCTGGGCACTCGGGTCGGGTTCCTCGAGCAGCTGGGCGCCAAGCCGGGGCCCCACGCCGCACTCTTCGGCCCCGAGACCTACGTCCATTGGTCCAAGGAGATCATGGACATGGTCGGCCCGGCGGCCATGGCCGACTGGACCGACCCCGACGCCGTCGTCGGGGGGACTTTCGAGTACCACTTCCGGTGCTCGGTGGCGAGCACGATCTACGGCGGTTCGAGTGAGGTCCTGCGCAGCTTGATCGCGGAGCAGTTACTGGGGCTGCCCCGTAGCCGGCCCAAGACGTAGTGGCCTACCCGCCGATTTGGCGAAAGCGCCAAGGGGAGGAATAGACGTGGCACACGCAGCAGAGGCCCGAGAGTGGGCACCGGGAGCCCTGCGGGGGATGATCGACTCGTTGTACACCCCGTTCAGCGGATCCGGAGGTGAGGAGGTGGACGAGCAGGCGCTGCGTGCCCTCGTGGCCCACTGCATCGGAGCCCTGGACCACGACGGGATCTGGGTGGGCGGACTCGTCGGGGAGTACTGGGCGCTGTCGACGTCGGAGCGCAAGCGACTGTTGGAAGTGGCGGTCGAAGAGGTTCGGGCCATCAAGCCGGGCGCACTTATCGAGGCCTGCCCGGCCAGCACGAACGTCCTAGAGACGGTCGAACTGGCCCAGCACGCGGCGGCGACAGGGGCGGACATCTGCTTCTTGATCCCGCCCTACTTCGAGGCCCGGGGTTACGAGTCGACGAGGGAGTTGCTGCGTTACGTCTCGGACCGGACGGATATCGCGCTCGGTCTGTTCAACACCCACGCCGCGGGCTGGATACTGACACCGGACGAATGCGCTCGACTGATCGACGAATTCCCCGCCATCTGCGCTGTCAAGAACGGGATGTTCCGTCCGAGCCACTCCGCCGCGCTGCATCGCCTCGTGCCGGAGCTGGTGATCTGGGAATGCGACATGCTCGCCTACCGCGGTGGCTTCCTGCGTCGCGGGATCACGGCGCCCGGGATCCTTGGCGGCTCGGGTTACCTGTACGAACTGCCCGACAACCGTATCTACAGCGCGCAGTGGGACCTACTGGTGTCCGACAAGCTTTCAGAAGCCATCGATCATTGGTACGAGTCCGGCCTCGACGATCTGGTGGCCCGGCTCCATGGCGCGTTCGGTGCCTCCAATGTCGAAGCCGTCTACACGCACTGGGGCTCCGCCTTCAAGGCCGCCGCGCACGAACTCGGTCTTCCCGTGGGCAGCTACGCCCGGTCGCGCCCGCCCCAGCCGCCGTTGCCCGAGGGACAGAGGGCGGCCATCCGAGCTGCCTACGCAGCCATCGGGCTGGTGTCGCTGGCGTCGTGACAAAGGAGCGTCCTCGACCCACTCAGTCTTCGGTGCGCGTGCACGGCGGGCGTCAGAGAGCGGATGTTGCGGAGGCCTCGGCCTGGGTACTCGCCGACGAGCAAGCCGAACGAAGTTGACCGTCCGCTGACGGCGCCGGACGTGAGGATCCGGTCGGGTGATCCATTTGGTTTGAAGCGATACGGGGTACTCAGTCTCCGAGCAAGGCCGCTGGCGTCTCGGCGCTCGGCCGGGGCTACGGCGAGCTCGCCGTCGAGGTCCCCGGGATGTCCATCCCGCAGACCGGCTGCGACGACACGGGGACGAAGCCATTCTTCTGTGCCTGCATGACCCACGAGCATTGACGTGGCAGGTCGTGCCCAAAGATCGTGGAGTAGTTGATGGGCTCCGCGAGAAGCCCGTTCGCCGTGTAGGACTTCAGACCCCGGAGATCCTTGATGACGGCGGCGCGCGTCGGATTCTTGCCCGCCAGTTCCAATCCTTTGATCATGAGGTCGGCCCCCGCCCACGCCTCGTACTGCCCGAAGCTGGGGAAGTCGCTCTTGGTGAAGTGCGCGTACTTCTCCATTGCGGCTTGCATCTGCTCTGTGCCCGCGTTCGGAAGGACCCAAGGACGGTACAGAGAGACGAAGTAGTCACCCTGCAGGGCGCTCCAGGCCGGAGAGTGGATCACGTCCGGCTGGTACCCGGTGGCGAAGACCACCGCCTTCAGCTTCACTCCGGCTTGCTTCAACGCTTCGGCGAGAGCGTAGTTGGAATTGTTGTCGAGCGATGGGACGAGCGCGTTCACGTGGTCCTGCTTGGCAACGAGGGCGTCGGTCGTGAAGTCGACGCCTCCCAAGGGAACAGTGGTGTTGAGCACGCCCACCTTGAACCCCAGGTGAGTCGCGGCTTGCGCGTCACCCTCTGCGGCCCGAGTGGAGGTCGGCGAAATGCCATACCCGT
>JBEKVF010000299.1:0-3960 GCA_049514295.1 Acidimicrobiales bacterium | reverse complement strand
AGCCGTGCGCCTCGTCGATCTTCATCACGGCGTTGTCGGGGCAGACGCCGAAGCAGTTGTCGCACTGGAAGCAGTTACCGCACGACATGCAGCGGCGCGCCTCGAAGAGAGCGGTGGACTCGTCGAGGCCGCCGACGACCTCGTCGAAGGTGGATGTGCGGCGCGCGGCGTCGAGGCGGGGACGGACCGCATGGGGCGCGTCGGCGTAGTACCAGGTGTTGAGGTGCTCAAGGGTGGCCAGCTCGTGGCGGGCCGGGCGCTCGAGGCTGCGGCCCGCCATCCAGGCGTCCATGGCCCGTGCCGCGCGCTTGCCGTGCCCGATGGCGTCGGTCAGGGTGCGGGCGCCCGCCACGATGTCGCCGCCCGCGAAGATGCCCGGCCGGCCCGTCATCATGTCGGCCCCGACGGGGACGACCCCGTCGGCCACCGTGATCTCGGGAATCCCGCCCAGGAGCGAGAGGTCCGCCTCCTGCCCGAGCGCCAGGACCACCGAGTCCGCCCGCAGCTCCTCGATCTCCCCCGTGGGCTGCGGAAAGCCATTGTCATCGAGCTCCATCCGCTCGATCGTGAGGACGTCGCCCTCCGTGCCGACGATGGTCGAGAGCCACTTGAGCCGCACGCCCTCGTCGACGGCGTCCTGCACCTCCTCGAGGTTGGCCGGCATGCGCTCCCGGGTGCGCCGGTAGACGACGACGGCGTCCTCGGCGCCGAGCCGGCGCGCCGTGCGGGCGGCGTCCATGGCGGTGTCGCCGCCGCCGTAGATCACGACGCGGCGTCCGAGGGCCGGCGGCTCGCGGTCCTCGGTGTCATGCAACAGCGTGATGGCGTCGAGGATGCGCGCCGAGTCACCGGCGGGGATGTCGGCGTGCTTGCCCCGTTGCGCCCCCACGGCGAGGAACGCGGCATCGAAGCCCTCGTCCCTCATGGTCGCCTCGAGGTCGTCGACCGTGCGCCCGCACACGATCTCGACGCCCATCGACTGAATCCGTGCGACCTCGCCCTCCACGATGTCGCGTGGCAACCGGTAGGAGGGGATGCCGTAGCGCATCATGCCCCCGGGCAGCGGTGACGACTCGTACATGACGACCTCGTGCCCGAGGAGCCGCAGGTGGTAGGCGGCCGAGAGGCCCCCCGGCCCGGAGCCGACGACCAGGACCCGCTTCCCCGTGGCCGGTCCCGCCGGGTCGGGCGACCAGCCCTCGCTCAGCGCACGGTCGCCCAGGAACCGCTCCATGGCGTTGATCCCCACCGTCTCGTCCACTTCGGCCCGGTTGCAGGCCGTCTGGCACGGGTGGAAGCAGGCGCGCCCCATGACGGCGGGCAGCGGGTTGTCGCGCATGATCTGGCGCCAGGCCGCCTCGTAGGACCCGTCCTCGGCCAGGTAGAGCCACTGCTGGATGTTCTCGCCGGCCGGGCACGCGTTGCTGCACGGGGGGAGGCGGTCGACGTACACGGGCCGCTCGACCCGCCAGGAGCCCGTCTTGTTGGCCAGGCTGGAGCCGACCTCGAGGGTGATGGCGAAGGGCTTCTCCGTCACGGGGTCGACAGCTCCTCGCGCTCGAGCAGGCCGTAGCGCGCGATGTTGCGGTCGGCTATCGCCTGGAGGGCGGCGATCACGTCCGGCCGGGCCGGATTCCCCTGGGCGTCGAAGAGGTGGGCGTAGCGGCCCTGCAGCCGGAGGTACTCCTCGACCGGTGCCGGCCGGCGGATCGCCGACGTGCGCACCACCTCGCCGTGCTCGGCCTCGAAGACGGGGAACAGCCCCGTCTGGGTGGCCAGCCGTGCCACCTTCACCGTGTCACTCGGGGCCGAGCCCCACCCGAGTGGGCACGTCACCAGGATGTGGATGTAGCGCGCACCGTGGATCTCCATCGCCCGCGTGACCTTGTCCTCCAGGTCGTGGAGGTCGGCCACCGTGGCGGTCGCCACGTAGGGGATGCGGTGCGCCATCGCCAGCTCGGGGAGGTTCTTGCCCTGACCGAAGGGGTTCCCCGGATTGGGGCCGACCGCCTCGGTCGTCGCCGTGCGCGCCGCCGGCGGTGTCGCCCCCGACCGCTGCACGCCGGTGTTCATGTAGGCCTCGTTGTCGTAGCAGATGAACAGGACGTCGTCGTTGCGCTCGAACATGCCCGAGAGGCACCCGAAGCCGATGTCCACCGTGCCACCGTCGCCGGCCTGGCCGATGACCCTGGTGTCGCCGCGTCCCTTGACGCGCAGTGCCGCGGCGACCCCGGTGGCCACCGCAGGGGCGTTGCCGAACAGGGAGTGCAACCACGCGATCTGCCACGACGTCTCGGGGTAGGGAGTCGAGAACACCTCGAGGCAGCCGGTGGCGTTGACGGCCACCATCTGGCCCCCGGTGGCGCGCATGGCGGCGTCGATGGCGTAGCGGGCGCCGAGTGCCTCGCCGCAGCCCTGGCAGGCGCGGTGCCCCGACGTCAGCGAGTTCGGGCGCTCCGCGTCAGATTGCACGGTGCGGTCGGAGTGGTTCACCAACCGGTTGCCGACGGCGAAGCTCCCAACCTGATAGAAGCGGACGGCCACGGCTCAGCCGATCCCGGAGGCGACCACGCCGAGGTCGCGCAGCATGTTCTCGGCGGTCGGCCCGGAGCGGCGATGCATGGCCATGCGCTCGAGCTCGCGCTCGACCAGGCCCATGTTGAGGTCGAGGAACGTCAGGCGCCCGAGCTCGCCCCGTACTGCGGCCTCGAAGACGCCGCCGAGCGAGGTCTTGGTGATCGAACGACCGCCCAGGCCCGCCACCACCGTGGCGACCGACGCGGGCAACCCGCTGAGCGTCATCGCCACGTCGGTCGAGAGCACCCCGCCGAAGCCCACGCTGATGGCTTTCTCGACGACGACGACCTGCCGCGCGTTCTCGAGCGCCTTCCGGACGGCGTCGATCGGAAAGGGCCGGAAGGAGGTGATGCCGAGGGCGCCGATCCGGTGCCCCGCGGCGCGTTGTGTATCGACGACGTCCTTGATCGTCCCGAGCACCGAGCCCATGGCCACGACCACCACGTCGGCGTCGGCACTGCGGTACGGGTGGACCAGGCCGCCCGAGGCGCGCCCGAAGGCCTCGGCGAACTCCGCGCCCAGCTCCCCGATGCGGCCCAGCGCGGTCAGCTGGCGGGCGTGCGCCAGGTAGCGCACCTCCTCGAACGCCTCGGGGCCGACCATGGCGCCGATGGAGTACGGCTCCGCGGGGTCGAGGACCTGGCGTGGCTCGTAGGGCGGCAGGAAGGCGTCCACCTGCTCCTGGGTTGGGAGGTCCACCCGCTCGGTGGCGTGGGTGAGGATGAACCCGTCCATGCAGACCATGACCGGGACGGACACCTCCTCGGCCAGTCGGAAGGCCTGGATGTGCAGGTCGGCGGCCTCTTGGACCGTCTCGGCGAACAGCTGGACCCAGCCGGCGTCACGCGCCGCCATGGCGTCGCTGTGGTCGTTCCAGATGTTGATGGGAGCACCGACGGCGCGGTTGGCCAGGGTCATGACGATGGGAAACCCGAGCCCACTGGCGTTGTAGACGGCCTCCATCATGAACAGGAGACCCTGGCTGGCCGTGGCGGTGAAGGCTCGGGCCCCGGCGGCGGAGGCCCCGATGGCGACCGACATCGCGGCGAACTCGGACTCTACGTTGATGAACTCGCAGGGCGACAGCTCGCCCGTCCTCACCATCTCGCCCAGCGCCTCGATGATGTGGGTCTGCGGTGAGATCGGGTAGGCGCACACGACTTCGGGCCGGCACAGCGCCACGGTCTCCGCAACGGCCCGCGAGCCCTCAATTTGCCGGAGCACTGAGTACCGCCCTTCCGTTGGCCGTCATGACCTGGCGCGCCTGCTGGAACAGCTCGGCCGCCGCAGCGACGTTGCGCTCAGCGACCGACGGGATGCGGCTGAACCGCTCCCGGATGGCCGAGCTGACCGCGCCGATGGTGACCTGCGCCGTAAGGGCGG
>JBEKVF010000298.1:0-3966 GCA_049514295.1 Acidimicrobiales bacterium | reverse complement strand
TCCTCGGTGAGCATCGACCCGCGCTACGGCGTGTGGCTCCCCGAGCAGGCGACCGTGTTCACGCCGCTGACGCCCGCCACCTCGGACGTGTTGAACCCGTCGGCGAACGAAGCCGCCGTCACCTCGGCATCGTCCAGCGCGTCCAGCGGCTGACCGTGGCGCGGCTCCGCCCCCACATCACGGTGGTGGGCCTCGGGCCCGCCGGCGCCGACCTCTTCGGCGACGCAGCCGCCGCGCTCCTGGTAGTCCCCGGCCGCGCCTTCCTGCGGACGGCGCGCCACCCCGCGGCGGCGCGCGTGGAGGGGGCCCGTTCCTTCGACGACCTGTACGAGTCCTCGGCGACCTTCGACGAGGTGTACGCCGCCATCGTGGAGGAGCTCGTCGCGGCGGCGTCGGAGGTGGCGCCCGAGCCGGTGGTCTACGCGGTGCCGGGATCACCCCTGGTGGCCGAGCGCAGCGTCGAGCTGCTGCGCGCCGACGACCGGGTCGAGGTGACGCTGCTGCCCGCCCTCTCGTTCCTGGACCTGGCCTGGGCCGCGCTCGGCATCGACCCCCTGGCCGAGGGGGTGCGCCTGGTCGACGCCGCAGCCTTCGGGGAGGTCGCGGCACGCGAGCGCGGCCCCTTCCTGGTCGCGCAGTGCTGGTCGCGGCATCTCCTGTCCGAGGTGAAGCTGAGCGCCCCGGACGAGGCCGGGCCGGAGCTGCCGCGCCCGGTGATCCTGCACCACCTCGGGCTCCCCGACGAGGTGGTCACCACGGTCGACTGGTGGGAGCTCGACCGGACGGTGGAGCCGGACCATCTCACCTCGCTCTACCTCCCGGCATCGCCGGGCCCCGGCGGCGTGTCCTCCGGTGACGAGGTGGCGCGGCTGGTTGCGCTCATGGACGCACTGCGCGAGCGCTGCCCCTGGGACCGGGTGCAGACCCATGCGTCGCTGATGCCGCATCTCGTCGAGGAGTGCTACGAGGTCCTGGACGCGCTCTCGGGCCTGGACGGGACCAGCGCCGCCTTCGCGCACCTGCAGGAGGAGCTGGGCGACCTCCTGTTCCAGATCGTGTTCCACACCCGCCTGGCCGACGAGGAGGGGCAGTTCGACCTGGCGGACGTCGCGCGCGCGGTCCACGACAAGCTCGTGCACCGCCATCCCCACGTCTTCGGCGACGTCGACGCCGAGAGCGCGGACCAGGTCGTGTCGAACTGGGAGGCGATCAAGAAGAGCGAGAAGGGCCGGAGCAGCGTCACCGAGGGGATCCCGGCGGCGCTGCCGGCGCTGATGCTGACCACCAAGCTGGCGCGCAAGGCGCGCTCGGTCGGCGTGGAGCCGTACGACGCCGGCGCGACGAGTGCGACCATGGCCGCACTGGAATCGCTGGTGCAGCAGTCCGCCGACGCCGCTCCTGCTCCCGACGACCCGCTGGCGGGACAGGCGGACGAGCTGAACCTCCAGGTGGGCGAGCTCCTCTTCGCGGTGGCGAACCTCGCGCAGCGTCTCGGCGTGGACGCGGAACAGGCACTGCGCGATCGCGCACTGGTGTTGCGCGCGGACATCCTCGCGGCCGAAGGCGTCCCCGACCAGGAGATTGGCAACCGCTAACCTTGTGCCCCGGTGTCCCACCAGGGCAGGGCACCCAAGGAGTGATGTCGTGAGCACCATTGAGCACGTGATCGGGCGCGAGGTCCTCGACTCCCGCGGCAACCCGACCGTCGAGGCGGAGGTGGTGCTCAATTCAGGCGCCCGGGGGCGCGCCATCGTGCCGTCCGGCGCCTCGACGGGCATCCGCGAGGCGGTCGAACTGCGCGACGGTGGCGACCGCTTCTCCGGGAAGGGCGTGCTGCGCGCCGTGGCCAACGTCAACGGCGAGATCGCCGACGCGGTCCGCGGCCTGGACGCGCTCGACCAGCGCGCCGTCGACTTCACCATGGTCGACCTCGACGGGACGCCCGACAAGGGACGGCTCGGCGCCAACGCGATGCTGGCCGTGTCGCTGGCGAGCGCCAAGGCGCTGGCGGACGACCTCGAGATCCCTCTCTACCGCTCCATCGGCGGGGCCAATGCCCACGCGCTCCCGGTGCCGATGTTCAACGTGCTCAACGGCGGCGCCCATGCCGACAACTCCGTCGACTTCCAGGAGTTCATGTTGATGCCCGTGGGGGCGGCCTCCTTCAGCGAGGCGCTGCGCTGGGGGGCGGAGACCTACCACACGCTGCGCTCCATCCTGGCCGAGCGCGGGCTGTCCACCGCCGTGGGCGACGAGGGGGGGTTCGCACCCGACCTCCCGCACAACGAGGACGCGGTGAAGCTGCTCCTGGAGGCGATCGAGGTCGCCGGCCGCGTGCCCGGGGACGAGATCGCGCTGGCACTCGACCCCGCCACCAGCGAGCTGTGGGACGACGGGTCCT
This sequence comes from Acidimicrobiales bacterium, assembly GCA_049514295.1. Classification (GTDB taxonomy): domain Bacteria; phylum Actinomycetota; class Acidimicrobiia; order Acidimicrobiales; family RAAP-2; genus Bog-473. The sequence continues at coordinate 1,565 of JBEKVF010000298.1, read as the reverse complement.
ACGTCCTCGCCGGTGAGGGCCGGACGCTGTCGCCGGCCGAGCTCGCCGACTACTGGGTGGACCTGGTCGACCGCTACCCGATCGTGTCGCTCGAGGACGGCATGGCGGAGGAGGACTGGGACGGCTGGGCGGCCCACACCAAGGCGCTGGGTGGCCGCATCCAGCTGGTTGGTGACGACATTTTCGTCACCAACGCCGAGATCCTGGAGCGCGGGATCCGCGAGGGGGTGGGCAACGCCATCCTCGTCAAGCTCAACCAGATCGGCACCCTGACCGAGACGCTCGAGACGGTGGCCCTGGCGAACCGTTCCTCCTACGCCACGGTGATCTCCCACCGCTCGGGCGAGACGGAGGACACGACGATCGCCGATCTGGTAGTCGCGGTGAATGCGGGGCAGATCAAGACGGGTGCGCCGGCGCGGTCCGATCGCGTGGCCAAGTACAACCAGCTGCTCAGGATCGAAGAGGAACTGGGCGAATCGGCGAGCTTCCCTGGACGCGCCGCGCTGTCGGGCGAGGGGGTCCGACGTGGCGCGGGATAGCCGCCGGTCAGGGCAGAAGCCGCGCCGGGCGCCGGTGCCCGGGAGTGCCGGGCGCTCGCGGTTGGTGCTGCTCGGTGCCGTCGTGGTCTCGGCGGTCGTCCTCTTCGCGTGGTTCCCCGCGGGCTCCCTGCTCAGCCAGCGCTCGAATCTGGCCGACGCCGAGGCGCAGCTGGCCGCGCTGCACAAGCAGGATGCCGCGCTGGCGCAGGAGAAGAAGAACCTCAGCGACGCCAGCGAGATCGGGCGCATCGCCCGGGAGCAGTACCAGCTGGTCAGCCCCGGCCAGCAGGCGTACGAGGTGCTCCCGCCGTCGGGCGCGGCGGCGGTCGGCACCCCCTATGCCGGCGATCCGGGGTCGGATGGCCCGGTCGCCCCGTCGGCCACGCCGGAGCTCCCGCCCGGGGGTGTGACGACCACGACGACACCCTCGACCGCCGGTGCAGCCTCGCACGGCGCGCCGTCCACGAGCGCGCCGTCCGGCTCGGGCCTCCTGTCGCGCATGCTGCACTCCCTCGAATTCTGGCGTTGACCCCACCGGTGGACGCCGGCATGGCGCAGATGGGCGACGACGAGGCGGTGGCCGCGCTCCTGGGCAGGGATCCCGGCGGTGGCTTCACCGTGGTGGTCCGCCGTGACGACGGCAGTCCGGTGGTCATCGCGAACGAGCCCTTCCTGCGGGACGGCACTCCGATGCCGACCAGGTACTGGCTCGTGGACCCCGACCTCCGGGCCCTCCTAGGGCGTCTGGAGGCGGCCGGCGGCGTGCGGGAGGCCGAGGCAGAGTTGGATGCCGGCGCGCTCGCCGACTGCCACCGCCGCTACGCGGCGGAGCGCGACGCACTGGTCCCCGCCGGCTGGACGGGGCCACGTCCGAGCGGAGGCGTGGGCGGCACGCGGCAGGGGGTCAAGTGCCTCCACGCCCATCTGGCCTGGTGGCTCGCCGGCGGTGACGACCCCGTGGGGGCGTGGGCGGCCGGACGCCTCGGGCTGACCCGAGGGTGAGCGGCGCTCGGCCCTTGTGAT
>JBEKVF010000297.1:0-3969 GCA_049514295.1 Acidimicrobiales bacterium | reverse complement strand
CGGCGTTGGTGAACAGCACCACGGTCTCGTCGCCTTCGGCTCGCAGCTCGAACGTGAAGGTGGTGTCCACCCACTCGTCCGGACCTCCCTGCGCGCCACGCCACACCACCCGGCTCGGCCGGCTCGACTCGACGACCTCCATCTTCGCCACGCGGTCCGGGCCGCCGAAGAAGAACGCGAGACCTCCTCCGACCCGGGCGTCGCCTTCGACGTCGTTCGTCCACCACTGCGACAGGCCCTCGCGCGTGGCGATGGCGTCGTACACCTCGTTGATCGGGGCATTGACTCCGACTCGGTTCCTGATTTCGGACGATCCGAGGTGCAACCAAAAGTTACGGGTTTTTCCGAGCCGCCGACGGCACTGTTGCTCCCACGCACGAGCTGCGGCCAAAGACACAGCCGGCGAGACAGCCAGAGGGAGGAGCCAGACGAGCTCGGGCAGGGTCGAGGCGGAAGAGGGGGGGCGTCGAGACTCAGACGAAGGCGTGCACGACGGCCCGGTAGTTCGTGCTGGGCGCCGAGGGCTTCGGCACCGGGATGTCCCCGATCCTCCGCCCGAGGCGGAGGCGGAGGCGGAGCCCGGGTGCCGGCTCGGGGGACGGTGCGGGAGGGCCGACGATCGTGCGCACCTCGGAGAACCCGGCCGCCCGGCACATGTTGCGCAACGCCTCGATCGTGGGCACGTACCAGTTCCCGAAGTCGGTGTGCAGCGAGCTGCCGGCGTAGAACTGCAGGAGCGCCTCGTGGTCGAGACCCTGCAGGTGCACCGCCTCGGTCTCGATCACCGCCACCTCCTTGGTGACGGCCCGCACCCGTTCGAGGCAGGTGAGCGGCTCCTTCATGTGGTACAGGACTCCCAGGTAGAGCACGACGTCGAACGGCCCCAGCTCGCCGAGGTCGACGGTCTGGAAGTCGGCCACGAACGGCTCGACCCTCGACCCGAGCGCGGCGGCGGCGAACTCGAAGGCCCGCCGGCCCGGGAGGTCCGGGAGCCAGAAGTCGGTCTCGTCGCGCGAGTGGTCCGGGAGCGTGCCGTTCCTGATGCACTCCTCCCAGTAGGCACCCCGGGCGGCCCAGTCGACGCCCCACGCGTAGTGGTCGAGGGCCACCACCCGGCTGGCCCCGGCACGCTCCGCCAGGAAGGAGAACTTCCCGTCCCACGCGCCGATGTCGAGCACGCTGCGCCCCGAGACGTCGGGGATGACGTCGGCCGAGGTCTCTTGCACGCTGCTGCCCCTGGTGACGACGCCGTTGCCCAGGTCGATGCTGTGGTACCACTCCAACGCGTCCGCCTGTGCCTGCAGCTCCGCCGGTGACGTCACGGGGCGAGAGCGTAGCGAGGCCACGCGACCCCGCGGCCGCCCTGGAGTCCTCGGGGCCGCCGATAGCGTGAGGTCGATGTCCCGACCGGTCCCGCCCCAGGTGATCCCCCGCCCACCGGCCTGGCGGCCGGGGGAGCCCGCACCCTGGGCCGACGTCCCCCGGGAGCACCGCACCGGTATCTCGGTCAACCGGGTGCTCGACGCCCTGGTCAGCCTCGGTCAACGCGGGCCGGTGCCCGAGGGCATCGGCACGGACCGGGTCCTGGGGCCGACCATCCTGGTCAACGAGACCAGCGCCCCCGCCGTGCACAACGTCAACGCCGGCGTCCTGGCCGCGCTCTTCGAGGAGGCGGGTGAGGCCCGGCTGATCCTGACCCGCCGCTCGTCGGGCATGCGGACGCACAAGGGCGAGGTGAGCTTCCCGGGCGGTCGGCTCGACGAGGGTGAGGACCCCGCCTCGGCCGCGCTGCGCGAGGCGCACGAGGAGATCGCCCTCGACCCTTCCCTGGTGACCCTCGTCGGCTGGATCCACCCCGTCATGACCATGGTGTCGGCGTCGCTCATCATGCCGGTGCTCGCCACCGTGCCGGGGCGGCCCCACCTCGTCCCGAGCCCGCAGGAGGTGGAGCGCGTCTTCGACGTCGCGCTGGCCGAGCTGGCCGATCCCGAGATCTTCCACGAGGAGCGCTGGCGCATTGCCGGGCGCACGATCCCGGGCACCGACGACGACTCCTTCGCCGTCTGGTTCTTCGAGGTCTCGGGCGAGATGATCTGGGGGGCCACGGCGCGCATGATCCACGAGCTGCTGAGCGTCGTGCTGACGGGGAAGAACGGCTTCTGAGCGAGCGGCTGGACGACGCGCCTACGGGCCGAAGCTGACGCCGAGCTCGCCGAGCGGCCCGAAGGAGACGCGCAGGGCGTCCCCGGGAGCGACAGCAAGCGGGGCGATCATGGAGCCGGCGATGATCCGGTCACCGGGCACGAGCGCCGCCCCGTGGGCGGCGAGGAACGTCCGCACGAACGCCACCGTCGTGGCGGGATCCTCGCTGAGCCCGCCCTCGGCCACGGTCTCATCGCTCCTCGTCACGGCCACCCGGACCGCCCAGGGGTCCACGCCCGGCACCTCCCCGCCGAAGACGACGCCGCGCTGGAAGACATTGCCGGCGAGGATCGGCTCCAGGTCGTCGAAGGGCAGGTCGAGGTCGACCAGCTCGAGCGCGGGCGCGAGACCGCCCACCTCGCCGCGATCGCCCACCCGGATGGCCACCTCGACCTCGAGCGCGGGCGCGGTCCACCCACCCACGGGCACGGTGGCACCGTCGGGGGACACCCCCGTGTCGGTCAGGTACCCGACGACGGGCTCGCTCAGCCCGAAGTGCTGCTGCACGGTGGGCACGTTGAAGCCGATCTTCCAGCCCACCGGCGCCGCGCCGCCGGCGACCTCGGCGGCCCGGCGCGCCAGGAGAAGACGCATGCCCCGGGAGAGGGCGGCGGAAGAGTCCTGGTCCGGCACAAGGAGGAGTCTCGCGCCTGCGCGGGACAGGCGGGACAGATGGTCGGAGGTCGCTCTGATCGTTCGGCCCCAGTGGTCCCGGTCGCCCGCCGGCACCGGTCCGGCGTCACCGGGGCGGCCAGCCGCCCGGAGCGGAATCCGGAAAAGCGGAGGCCGGAGGGGAGCCTGGGGAGGAGAACGCAGCGAGTAGGATGGAGGATCGTCGGCGTGTCGGCCCGGCGTTCGCAATCGAGTCCAAGAGACATGCCGGTGTGGTTCGTGAGCCGTACCGGCCCCACGAATGCCGGAGGGCGAACAAGTGGCTGAGGTCGAGATCGGCATCTTCAAGTCGGGGCGTCAGGCCTACGGGTTCGACGACATCGCGATCGTCCCGAGCAGGCGGACCCGGGACCCCGAGGACGTCGAGATCTCCTGGGAGATCGACGCCTACCGCTTCGACCTTCCGCTGCTCGGCGCCGCCATGGACGGGGTGATCAGCCCGGCCACCGCCATCGAGCTGGGCAAGCTGGGCGGCCTCGGCGTCCTCAACCTCGAGGGCCTGTGGACCCGCTACGAGGACCCGACCCCGCTCTTCGACGAGATCCGCGAGCTCGACGACGACAAGGCCACCGCCCGCATGCAGCAGATGTACCAGGAGCCGATCGTCCCCGAGCTGGTCACGGCCCGCATCCGCCAGATGAAGGAGGCCGGCATCACGACGGCCGCCTCGGTGACCCCCCAGCGCACCGAGTCGCTGGCCCAGGCCATCCTGGCCGCCGAGCTCGACCTGCTGGTGATCCAGGGGACCGTCGTCTCCGCCGAGCACGTGTCGAAGACGTCCGAGCCGCTCAACCTCAAACGCTTCATCCGCGAGTTCGACATCCCGGTGATTGTCGGCGGCTGCGCCTCCTACCAGGCCGGCCTGCACCTCATGCGCACGGGCGCCGTGGGTGTCCTCGTCGGCGTCGGGCCGGGCAACGCCTGCACCACCCGGGGCGTGCTCGGGCTGGGCGTCCCGCAGGCCACCGCCATTGCCGACGTGGCCGGGGCCCGCATGCGCCACCTGGACGAGACGGGCGTCTACGTGCACGTCATCGCCGACGGGGGGATGTCCAAGGGCGGCGACATCGCCAAGGCCATCGCCTGCGGTGCCGA